>RKRR01000052.1 GCA_007571305.1 Candidatus Poribacteria bacterium
TGCCGTGAAACGAAAACCGTTCGATGACGAGATTGAAAGAGATGATACCCAAATCTCATTTGGGCGGGTAGCTCAGGTGGCTAGAGCGACAGCCTTACAAGCTGTAGGTCACAGGTTCAAGTCCTGTCCCGCCTACTTGCGGTAGCCACCGCGAAATGAAAAATCTCTCGATTGCGAGATTGAAAATTTTGTGGGCTCGTGGCGCAGTTGGTTTAGCGCGCCTGCCTGTCACGCAGGAGGTCGCGGGTTCAAGTCCCGTCGGGCCCGTTTTTATTACGCTAAATAAGCCACAGGTTGTGCCTCACAATACTGTGGCTTTCCCGTTACAAGACGATCCACCGCGGAGCAGCAATCTACGAATCCCATTTCTGAATACAAGTTTCAAACAACACCGACAATAGAGGAGCGGCACCATCGTGATTGATCTTAAGTTTATTCGCGAAAATACCGAAGATGTCCGCCAGATGTTAATAGATCGCCATACGGAAGCCGACTTAGATAGGTTGGTAGCATTAGATACACGTTGGCGTGAGAATTTGACACATACACAATCTCTCAAAGCGCATCAGAACCAAGTTTCACAACAAATTGCTGAGCGTAAAAAAGCGAAACAGGACGCAACGGAAACTATCACGGAGATGCGGAAACTCTCTCAAGAAATCAAGAAACTCACCGCTGAAGCCAATACCACTAAAACCGAGATAGACACCATCCTGTTGACAATCCCCAATATGCCAGAGGCAAGCACACCTGTCGGCACCAGTGAAGAGGACAACATCGAAATTAAGACATGGGGTGAATTGCCCAACTTCGATTTTGAACTAAAACCGCATTGGGAAATAGCGGAACAGTTAGATATTGTCGATTTTCAACGAGGTGCTAAGGTCGCGGGGAGTAACTTTGTGCTTTTCAAAGGTTTAGGCGCGCGATTGGAACGTGCGTTGATTCAGTTCATGCTTGATTTACATACGACCCAACACGGCTATACTGAAATCTCACCACCCTTCCTCGCTAACCGTCCTGCAATGACAGGGACAGGACAAATTCCTAAACTTGAGGCAGATATGTACCGATGTGATAGGGATGAGGAGAACCCTGACAGCGACCTGTTTCTTATCCCGACTGCTGAAGTCCCCGTGACGAACATTTTCGCAGGTGAGATTCTTTCTGGCGATGAACTGCCGATCTACTATACTGCCTACACCCCCTGTTTCCGGCGTGAGGCGGGTGCTTACGGTAAGGACACACGCGGCCTACAACGTATCCACCAATTTGACAAGGTGGAAATGGTGAAATTCACCACGCCTGAAAGTTCGTCCGCTGAACATGAAACATTATTAGCGAACGCTGAGAACGTTCTGCAAGCTCTGGGTTTGCCTTACCGTGTCGTGCAACATTGTACAGTGGAACTCTCTTTTGCCGCGGCGAAATGTTACGATATTGAGGTTTGGGCACCAGCACGGCAGCGGTTTTTAGAGGTTTCTTCTTGTAGCAACTTCGAGGCATTCCAAGCGCGGCGTGCAAACATCCGATTCCGCCGTGAAGCAGGTGCGAGACCGGAGTTCATTCACACGTTGAACGCGTCTGGTACCGCATTGCCACGTGTTGTCATTGCACTCCTTGAGACATATCAGAATCCCGATGGAACAGTGCGTCTACCTGCAGTGCTACAACCGTATATGGGCGGTCTAAATCAGATTGGGTAAATCCAAAGTACGCAGCAGCAAGTATTATTGAAAATGTCAAAGGGTATCCAACATTTCGACTTCGCTTGTGTTTCCTTTTTGTTACGAAAACTACAGTTGATTGTTAGATAATTATGCTCTATTGCTGCGGCGTTATAAGGTTTTATTTTTAATCTAATCAAAAATTAACTTAACATAAGTTGCTACCTTGTAGCATAACCTGTTAGGTTGTGCCTTTTCGCCCCAAAATCACACGGAATACATCCATTTTTCGCAAAATCGGTAAAAAAGGGTGTTCGTGTATCTGAAATCATAGAGGTAGCAAGAAGGTTGACCTAATCGTAATCCCCAAAATTGAAAATCATCTCCCCAAAGCCAAACGCTCCTAATCTTGACTTTTTTCCCAGATGTGCTATCATTGCCTTTATGATAATCAAATTGTAAGTTGATAGGAGAAGAAAATGCCGAACACTGTAAGCCGACAAATTCGCCTTAAGGATCGAATCGTCGGTATGCCGAAAGAAAGTGATTTTGAGATCGTTGAGGCACCGCTCTCTGAGCCCGCGGCGGGAGAGGTGTTGGTTGAAAACCTTTATACGTCAGTAGATCCGTATATGCGCGGCGGTATGCGATCCGCTGAACTCGGTAGACCCTTAGAAGGTAGGTGTGCCGGTCGGATAGTGGAATCAAATAGTGACAAATTTCAGGTTGGAGATTATGTAACGGGTATGCAGGGCTGGCGAGACCACTACGTCGCATCGGCAGAAAACGTGACCGCTGTGGATCTAACGATCGCACCGCTCCAGTCGTTTTTAGGTGCTGTCGGTATGCCCGGACGTACCGCCTACTTCGGATTTCTGGAGATTGGTCAGCCTAAATCAGGAGAAACGGTTTTTGTCTCTGCAGCAGCAGGTGCAGTGGGTTCAATTGTATGCCAGATTGCTAAAATTAAAGGGTGCCGAGTCGTCGCGAGCGCAGGTTCCGATCAAAAAGTCGCATGGCTACTGGAGACAGCTGGGGTTGACGCAGCTTTTAACTATAAAAATGTCGATGACTTGGAAGCCGAACTCAGAAAACACTGTCCCGACGGACTTGACATCTACTTTGAAAACGTGGGAGGTAGACACCTACAAGCAGCACTTACAGTGATGAACATGCACGGACGTATCCCACTGTGTGGTATGATCTCCCAATACAATGATATTGAACCTACCCCAGGTCCGACAAATCTCAGCACTGCTATCGGTAAGCGGATCAGATTGCAAGGGTTTATCGTCACCGACTTCATGGACCGGAACCCTGAATTTTACCGTGACATGCGGCAGTGGATATCCGAAGGGAAGATACAGTGGGAAGAGACGATCGTGGAAGGATTAGAGAATGCACCAAAGGCGTTTATCGCGCTTTTCACAGGTGAAAAACTCGGCAAGATAGTCGTCAAAGTTTAACGACTTGTTGAAGCAGATTCTTACTATCACAGCCAAAGGGGTTCATAATGGGCAAGAGAACAGCACGCGCCACCGTGATGAGTGGCAAAGATTTTGAAGTTCGAGAGTATCCGATCGTCGATCCCACACCTGGGACGGTACTCGTGCGTCAGGAATTAGGCGGTATTTGTGGTACCGACCTTCACAACTGGGAATTTCAACGTATTAACCACGACATTATCCTCGGACACGAGAACGTCGGTGTGATTGATACCTTAGGCGAGGGTGTCGAGACGGACTATCTCGGAACTCCAGTTAAAGAAGGGGACAGGATTGCCCTCTCCCCAAGCGGAGGTCTCGGTTTCTCTCCATCGGAGGAGGCACCGTACTTGCGCGGTGGTTTCAGTGAGTACATCTACCTGTCAAACCCTTCAACAAATATGTTTATTAAAACCGATCTGCCACCGGAGATTGCCGTTCTTGCCGAGCCTGCCTCGTGTGCTGCGCATTGCATATCGCGCGGAAAAATTGAATTCGGGGACACGGTTGTAATTCAAGGAACCGGTCCTATCGGTCTGCTTGCACTGAACTGGGCAAGAGTCTCTGGTGCCGGTAGGCTTATTGTTGTCGGTGGTCCCCCCGGAAGGCTTGAGATGGCGAAAAGGTTAGGGGCGGATCTTACGATTGACATCGCCGAAGTACCAGATCCAGAAGAGCGGAAGCGGATTGTCCGGGAAAATACGGCACAGGGCGAAGGTGCTGATGTTGTCTATGAATGCACCGGTTTTCTCGCCGCTATCCCTGAAGGGTTGGATTACATCAGGTACGGTGGAACTTACGTCGTCTACGGGCATTTTGTGGACGTTGGTTCTTTTGACTGCAATCCGAACCAGATGCTAATGCGCAAAAATCTGCGATTGGAAGCCGGATGGGGATTTGAGAGGAAGCATTTTATCCGCGCTATACCGATGCTTGAGAAACATGCCTCCCTCTTTGAGGGTTTTGTCAGTCACATTCTTCCATTAGAGGATGTGTCCAAAGGTTTCGACGCGCTTCACGGCAGTTACCACTTAGAAGGAAAGGATGCGATTAAAATCGCTGTCCAAGGCGGTGCTGCCTAATACGTTATTTCATTCATTTAGGGCTTACGGATGCTGCTCTTTCGTAGCATAACCTGTGAGGGTGTGCCACGAGAACATCTATGTTTTTAAGGGTTTTCCCCTCACAAAGCGTCAGATGGTCAGAATTGCGTAAGTCCTGTCATTGAGACATAGGCGCGGTTGAAACCGCGCCTATGTCTTTTTTAGGCAATTGCTTCTTCTTCAACGGCGTTCAAGAATACGCGGGCATTGTTCTGCAAGGCAGACCTGTGGACTGCCGCCTCAAATAGCAACTCATTCCATGCGGCTTCGCCATCCGCAGGGAAGGGTGTATCGGCATGCATTGCCTTAATCACGCCATCAGCCATTCGTTTGAAGGACTCCGGCATCTCTGGACTGCCATCTTCGGCTTCCCAGACTTCCTCTATTTCAGAACTATTCGCTTTTCGTCGGCAGTACGAGCCCTCCAGTCCTTTTGCCTCTGCATAAAATTCATCGCCAAGGACCTTCACTCGAAGTGGATGATCGTCGTAACCCCATAGGTTTGTGCCGCTCAGGGAACCGATGACACCATTTTCCCAGCCGATATGAATCAAACGCCCCCAACCCCCGGCTTCGTTCGGATCTCCGACAACACTCACCCATTCCGGTCTCCCTACCGTCCAGAGAATCTGATCAATGACATGTGACCAACAGTTGAAATGGGCACGAGCGTGTACCATCCTGATCTCACCCAACCGATTTTCGGCAATATCATCATGTAGTCTACGGAAATGGTGCATAAATCGGTAGTTGAAGTCGATTCCGAACTTAAGATTGGAGTCGCGCCATGTCGCGATAGCGGGTGCCGCAATTCGGAGGTCTTCTTCACGCAACCTAGCTTGTCCCTCCAATCCACAAAGAGGTTTTTCTGTGAATACATTTCGTCCGGCTTCAAGTAATTGCCGCAACGGCGGGATACGTCGGGTCTCATTGACAATGAGAAGTACGAGTTCCGCGTCACAATTTGCTAAGAGATCCTCAATTGTTGGATATCCAGGAACTCCGAATTGCTCCTCTGCTTTTGCGAGGAGTTCCGGATCCATATCGCACACAGCGACCACTTCCGCGTCTGGATGATTGTGGAAGTTTCCGCCGTGCATCAACCCCATACCTCTACCGCTGATAAGTGCACATTTTGTCATGGCTAAATTCCTCTCTGTTTACCAACTGTTTAATTTCAAATATCCCGATGTTGTCGTGAGTTTTCCTTTAGTTTGAGCAGCAAGCCCGTGCGGGTCGAAGTTATCCGAAAAGATCTCTACTTCAGATTCGGGGCGTGTAAAGAAACCAGTCGGGGCAGTATACCAAATCTGATAAAAAACCTCAAGGAAAAACGTTCCATGGATATATCCAAACAAATTTGACATGTTCTGATTTCTCTTGTCCCTTCTCTCTTAAAGTGCTATACTCTGATACTATATTTTCCGTTTGAAATAACGATCCCTTGAATAGCAAGCTTTTGAGGAGAATTTAAGAAACCAATGGATTCAGCAATCACAATGGAAGACCTTCATAAACGCGTGGGGAACGCGCGTGAACTGCGAGAGTATCTCTCGGCAGACCCACACCGTCCGCGTTACCACCTGCTTCCACCCGATGGTTTTTTTAATGATGCAAACTGTACCATTTTTTGGA
The DNA here is from genome assembly GCA_007571305.1 of Candidatus Poribacteria bacterium. Classification (GTDB taxonomy): domain Bacteria; phylum Poribacteria; class WGA-4E; order WGA-4E; family WGA-3G; genus WGA-3G. The sequence goes on from RKRR01000052.1 coordinate 5,890, forward strand.
ATGGACGATACCATGTTTTTTATCTTGGACGAATGCCAAACCCAAATGCAGACGAATGGCTGCCGGTACTAGACCACTCCTCCAGCTCAGATCTGGTGCATTGGATACACCACCCACCTGCGATAAAACCTGCTACTGATGGGTCCATGCCACGCGGCATATACAGCGGAGATGCTATTGAGAGCGCGCCGCTTCCAACCCTCATCTATCACGTCCCGAGTCAAGGAACCTGTATTGCAACCAGCGAAGACGACGATTTGATTCACTGGATCCCTTCCCCAGCAAATCCTGTCATTCCGATACCAGACGAACCCCAAGAGTACCACGTTTTTGATCCGTGTGCATGGTATGAAAATGGCACCTATTATGCACTTATCGGGAACAAAAACAGCCGACCCGGATACGAAGGCGACGCGACCAGTCTTTTTCGTTCGGACGACTGTATTCAATGGGAGTACCTCGGTCCATTCTACAAGTCTTCGCGCCGTTGGACGGATGAGGTTGAAGATTGTGCGTGTCCCGATTTCTTTCCGCTCGGCGATAAATATATGCTTCTGATGCACGGACACCGCCCTTACGGTATGTCCCATTACTACCTCGGACGTTACGAAGATGAGCAGTTCTATCCTGAGACACATGGACGTATGAACTGGCAGGGTGGACAACTCTCTGGACCCGAAACGCTTCTCGACGACAAGGGACGACGTATCTTTTTCGGTTGGATTCGCGAAGCGCGTCCGTGGGAAAAATACGGATGGGCTTCTGTGATGACGTTACCGCGAGTCTTATCGTTGAGCGAAAATGGAAGTCTTTGTATCGAACCCGTTCCAGAACTCAAAAAACTCCGCACGAAGCATCATCACCAAGAAACAACCCGACTCCATGCAGATACGGAGATTGAGATTAAAGGTATAAACGGCGATTGTCTTGAAATACAAGTAGAAATGGATCCGAGAGGTGCAACAGAATTCGGTGTGAAGGTTCGTCGCTCTCCAGATGGCGAAGAAGAAACTGCCATTGCCTATTTGCCATCCGACGGGTTCCTTAAAATTGACCTAACGAAATCAAGTTTGGATGAGGAAGTGAAATATCCACGTCTGACACCGCAAGACGAAGACGGTGGAGAACGTTATACGAGTTCGCAGGAGGCACCCTTCAAATTGGTTGAAGGTGAATTTCTGAGACTCCATATCTTCTTAGATCGGTCGGTGCTGGAAGTTTTTGTTAACAGTCGGTTATGCCTAACCCAACGTATCTATCCGACGCGAGCAGACAGCTTCGGTGTTTCAGGTTTCTCACACGGCGGTGAGGCAATTTTACACAATTTAGACGCATGGACGATTACGCCAACAGTAGGGTAATCGTGCGAACAGTCTTTAGAAATGAAGCGACAGGAATATTATGGAGCCCCAACAGCTCTCCAAAATCGGTTTTATTGGACTCGGAAATATGGGCGGACAGATGGCGAAGAATCTTCACAACGCCGGGTATCCGCTCATCGGATATGATATTGATGCCACGAAATGTGCAGGACTCGCTGCGACAGGTGCAACTATAGGTCAAGATACTACAGAGGTTGTCAAAAATAGTGATGTTGTTATGACCAGTTTGCGCTCATCGGATATTTTTTCCAATGTCGCAGAACAATACCTAATCCCAAATGCTCGTGACGGCCACGTCTTTATTGATTTAGGCACAACAGAAGTGGAGAAAACGCGGGACATTGCGACGGCATTCACTGAAAGAGGTGCTACGCTGATAGATGCTCCAGTAAGCGGCGGACCACAAGGGTCGGAAACCGGAACACTCCGTATCTTTGTCGGCGGAGATGCAGGGGCTGTCGAAAAATGCCGACCAATTTTAGAAGTGCTCGGGGAACCCAAATACGTGGTACACTGTGGCCCGAGCGGTTCCGGACAGATCGTTAAAGGCGTGAATCAGTTGGCAATGGGACTTGGTGATGCTGCGTTCATGGAGGCAATGGCGTTTGGTGTTTGTGCAGGTGTGGATCCAACAGCGATTCGCGAAGCAGTCGGTATGGGTGATGGTTGGCGGGGACACTTCGATAGAATCGCCAAGCGCATCATCGATGGAGAAGGTGGGACACTCGTCGTCAAATACCCAGAATTGCCCTATTTCCTCGCAGCAGCGGAAGCCTCTGGGTTTGAAATTCCATTGGCAGAAACACTCTACGAATTCTGTAAAAAAGAGAATTACGACATGTTTGACAACATGAACCGACCTTCACGTTCATTTTGGCGAACATTGACAAAGGATTCGGGCACTGAATAGCATGAGTCTGCATTAAAAATCTTTGACATTTCGACCTGTAGTGACGCTAACAATTCCTTTTGGAACTTACGCAGGCTGTGCTTCTGTAGCATAACCTGTTAGGTTGTGTCAGATAACCGTGTGTTTTTTGTCGGTTCGCCTTCTCAGAGACCATGTTATTGTCGAAACTGCGTAGGTGCTGCCTTTTTCAAACGAATGAGGGAGACATCCGTGATGTTCCGAGGACGAGACAACGGAACAGGTACCTCTGCTTTTTGTGTTGCAGGTAAGGTTCGTGTTAAATTCTTTACCTCTAATCTGCCCATCAGTCTACATATTCCCGCTATCACTGCTATCTTTTGGACAGAATTGTAAAGTAATCAGTAGCAGAATAATCAATTAAAGGTGTCGAGAGGCACGTTGGCGGAAAAATTGGATAATCGGTTTCACATACGGTTCATCTGTCCTGATGTGAATAGAATCCACTTGATTTGCCCGGAACACCTGTCGACGTTCCGCCTCTGCACGCTGATTGAGTTTCCTATAGAGATGCCGTGCTTCGTCAGACCGCGTATCAACAACAACCGTCTCTCTGCTCTCAGCATCCTCCAGTTCTATGAGTCCGACATCCGGCAATTCCGCCTCGCGCCTGTCCTGTAAGGTAATTGCAGTAAGAGAATGCCGTCTACTACTCAAGCGTAACTGCTTTTCATACCCTGTATCCTTGAAATCCGAGATGAGAAATACAACGCTGTGCGGTTTGAGAACGCGATCGACGAATGCCAACGCCGTTTCAATGTTTGTTCCAGACTGCTTCGGTTGAAAATGGAGAATATCTCGAACCACACGTAAGACGTGCCTTTTCCCCTTACGTGGCGCGACGAAATGCTCGACGGTATCAGTAAAACAGATAAGTCCGACTTTGTCATTGTTTTTGATGGCAGAAAAGGCGAGCAGTGCAGCAATCTCAGCGGCGATTTCTGCCTTTGTCTCGGCGATACTACCGAAGTGGGTTGAGGCACTCATATCCACGACCAACATCATGACGAGTTCACGTTCTTCTACGTACTGCTTGATATAGGCTTGTCCCAGGCGTGCAGTGACGTTCCAATCGATCGCACGGATTTCATCACCTACCTGATACTCCCGCACCTCATCGAAGGTAATTCCTTGTCCTTTGAAGACGCTTTCATACTCCCCAGCGAAGACAGTGTTAACGAGGCGATTGGTGAATATTTCAATCCGTTGGATTTTCTTGAGTATCTCTTTTTCCTTCATCTTTTATTTTCCGTTGCAGATAAGTATCGGTGACGCGTATCTTGAAGTTTTTCGTATTCGAGTTGAAGAAATTGAAGAAACATCGGATTTGGTCTGGGAATAGACCAAATCCATTCCTTGTATTGCATTGCGAAAATCCCAGACCTTTGTTGCTGGTTTGGATTTTGGCTACGAGCCCTCAAGTGCAGAATAGTGCTTGCTTAACTCCTTGAACGCTATTATACTACCAGGAAAGAACAGAGATCAATCTCTTTCCAATTCTCGCAAAGCACCTCTGTGGGAGGGTTTTGCAATCCGGATTTATGTGTACGAAGTGGAAATGCGACAGACTTTTAATTTAAAATGCTCTTTACTGATAACTGATAACTATAACACTGATAATCATGGAACACCTTTTTTTACCCGACACTTCAATTGAAATCCATCGTGAAATTCAAACAGGGAACATCCGTCACGTCGTTTTCGATTTCGATGGGACGATCTCCCTAATCCGAGATGGTTGGCAGAATGTGATGGTCCCAATGATGGTCGAATGCCTTCAAGCGGAGACGGATACCACTGAGAGCCAAGAACAACTCGAGGCAATCGTCGTTGAATTTGTGGATAAATTGACCGGTAAACAGACTATCTATCAGATGATCCAGTTAAGTGAAGAAATCGAGAAACGTGGCGGAACACCAAAGGATCCACTCGCGTATAAAGACGAATATAACCGTCGATTGCTGCCTGTCGTCGAAGAACGGATTGCCGGACTCGCAGCAGGGACGTTGTCAGCCGATCCGCTTCGTGTGCCGATGTCGCTTGAATTTCTTCAAAGCCTCTGTGAGATGGGGATAAGTTGCTATCTCGCCAGCGGAACGGATGTAGAATTCGTCAAGAATGAGGCATCACTCCTCGGTGTTGCCGAATACTTCGACGGTGGGATTTTCGGGGCATTACGGGAATATAAAAAGTTTTCCAAAGCTATGATCATCCAGAAAATCATCACGGATTTCAACCTTATCGGGAGCGAATTGCTGATCGTTGGGGACGGTTATGTAGAGATCGAAAACGCCAAAGAGGTGGGAGCGATCGCGGTGGGCGTTGCATCTGTAGAGGACAATATGTACAATATGAACGCTGACAAACGGGAACGTCTTATTCGTGCAGGTGCAGACATTATCATCTCTGATTTCCACGAAGGAACACAACTCCTAAATTACTTATTCAATTCGTAGAAGTTATATCATAAGTAGACCTACGAGGAGCAAAGTATGTCAAACTACGCAAAAGCGTCCGTTCATCCTTCAGAACTACGTGAGTTTCAAGATGACCAGACCGGCGCACACATTTATCAACTTACAAACGATACCTCTATTAACCACAATCTCTATTTTCTGACATCTTCATTCACTCCCGACCAAGGACATCTCATTTTTACTTCCTACCGTTCAGGAACGTCGAACTTTTTCAAATTGGAATTTCCCAGTGGTGACATTGTCCAGTTGACAGATGCCGATGACATCCACGGCTACTCCGGCGTGATCTCCAAAGAGGGTACCGAGCTTTTTTACACCCAAGCAGATGCCATCAAAGCGATCCATCTCGATACCCTTGGGGAACGCGTGCTTGCAGAATTCCCCGGTGGAAGTCTCGGAGAGTGTAGCGTCAGTGCAGACGAACGGTATATCGTGACAGCGATGAAGCGCGACGATAGATCGCATATCACCGTAACTGCTACCGATGGAAGTGGTGGCGAGGTCATCTATACCTCTCCGGATCAGACGATTATCCATCCACAATTCCACCCAAAACACCCTGACTTAATCGCGTATTCTGGCGACCCGGCCCCCCGGATGTGGACTATTAAACGGGACGGGACAGAAAACCGATCGCTCTATCAGCACGACAATAACGAGTTCCTCGTCCACGAAACCTTTCTCGGTGCCTTAGATGAACTGATCGTGACACATTGGCCCTATGCACTTCGACGTATGTCTCTGGGAACCCTACAGATGCAGACGATTGCTGATTTCAACGCGTGGCATATTGCCAGCAATAGAGATGGAACGAAGGTGTTATGCGACACTGTCCATCCCGATATCGGTTTGCGTTTAGTTGATGTGGGGACAGGTGAACACACGGCTATCTGTTATCCACAAAGTTCATCCAGCGGGAGCCAGTGGAAAACCGATCGATATGCACTTGCTGCGGATTGGGCTGCGGCACAGCAATCAAGCGATAGAGAGAAATCGCTCAGTTGGATGGAGATGAAAGTGGACACGGTCTATGGGCCGCAATGGACGCACCCACATCCATCGTTTAGTCCTGATGAGAACGCTGTTGTGTATACATCAGATGTTTCGGGACATTCACAAGTTTACGTTGCTGTTATTCCCTAAGATAACGCCAGTTTAAAAAAATATTAGAGGTCCAAAGCGGACACAAATTGAGCAAAAAAGCAATAGATTCATTCAAAAAGAGGCGATTTTTAGGGATATACCCCCTGAAATCCTCTTTCTCAGGGGACTTTCACCGGCAATGCGTCTCCCCTGAATATTTATCAAACTCACGTTAAAATAACCTAAGCTGCCATCTTTGTAGCATAGGAGACCGTTGGTTTCCTGTGCCCTTTTCACTGAAACCGCACAGAATACACCCACTTTTTCGCAAAAATGAAGGAGTCTCGCTGAAAACGGGTGTTCGTGTATCTGAGCTCATAGAGGTAGCAGCTTGGATTAATATAACAAAAAGTGAAATGGTTATCAGGGAATCGTTTTCAGTTATCAGTAGGTTACTGGACGAACTCAGAATGGGAAGGAATTACGGAGGCAGATGTAAACTTTTTTTAAGGGGCTCTCGTATAATATATTTATAATAGTCGGGCTGAGGATAAATCTAAAGGAGAAAGAGACATGAAGTTGCAGGGAATTTTCGTAATACTCTTGCTTTTGGCGATGGTGGCGTTTGCCGGGTGTTATACGCAATTCGGTTATTATGCGTCTTCGGATTTTGATCGGAAATACCATAGGGTTTTGGGGGAGGAGAAAACGGAGGAGCACTCTGAAGCAGAATCGGAGGAATTGGGGACAGAGCATACCGATACTGAAGAGTCTAAAGGCTATTACGGACGAAGGAAGTCTACCCGTCGTGAAACTCACGTTTATCCACGCGGATACTCCGGCAGCTATTGGCAACCTTATCCACTGTATCCATATCGCTATTACATGCCCGTTGTGCCGTATTATTCACCTCCTTGGTTTTACAGGTATGGGTATTATTACGGTTACTCGCCGTACTACCGCTATTATAGGGGATATTCTCCATATAGGAACGTCTATGGGCGATATTACGGTAGAAGTCGATATGTACCCCTATCACGGAAAACTTACGATAGAAGGGACTGGAGATCTGAAAATCGGCGTTCTCGAGGTTCACGCAGTGTAACTTCTCCAAAGTCAAAATCGGAACGACTGCAGCGACGAACCAGAAATCGGAACGAAAGGTAGCGGAACAAACTGCAAGGAAAATTAGAAATTGGAGGAATCGGAACAATGAAACGAGGAATCTATACTGCCTTAATCTTTTTATTTTTGGTAGTGTTCTGCACGACTGTCAGTATCGCGCAAGTAGAAGAGATGGCGATCGGAAATACGTTCGGTGTTGGTGCTCGGACGATGGGTATGGGCGGTGCCTCACTTGCCCTTGCTGATGATTTCACCGCGCTCTACTGGAACCCCGCAGGGATGGCGCAGATCCAAAAATTTGAGATGTTCAGCAGCCTGTCGCACAGTATAGAGGTTGCTGATACCTATTTTATTGGTGATGCAATGAAAACAGGAACGAGTTACTCACAGACGCGTCTGAATTCCATCGGTTTTGTTTATCCTTTCCTGACGCGACAAGGAGGGTTCGCGGTTGCTTTGGGTTACAACCGTTCGCAGAATTTCGATAATCGTACCGCAATTCAAGGTGTTGATCCCAGCAATGGCACCGAATTCAGCGGACTTGCCATAGACGAAATCAACGCGAACAGTGGAGGCATCGGAATTTGGAGTTTTGGAACGAGCGTCTACATCTCAAAACGTATCCTGATTGGAGGTTCCCTGGATTTTTGGCAAGGAAACAGTCTTAATGAATTGGATGTAGTCGCGACTGACATCGCAGGCATAGACCAGGAATTGGCTCGTTTCAGATACCAAGACGAAATTGATCGCGAGTATTCGGGTATAGGCGGCAGGGTTGGGCTTCTCGCACACCTAACCGATAAAATTAACTTTGGTCTAACCGTAGTGTCCCCGGTGGAATTAGGGGTGGATGAACAGTGGTATCAATCAACGTCAGCAGTCTACGATGACGAAGAAGAGACGAACGATACGGTAAGCGGTGTCCAAGCCTTTGACATTGAACGTCCCTTTGAAATTGGAATGGGAATTGCTGTGAAATTATTCAACAAACAGTTGATTTTGGCCGGGGATGTTCAATTCACGGACTGGACACAGACACGCTACGATCCGAGTCCAGCGGAGGACATTCCAGAAGATAATTTTGAGAGATTCTACGCCACAACCTTTCAGACAAGATTCGGTGTTGAATATCAGATACCCATCATTGCAACGCATATCCGCCTCGGTTATCTTCGCGACCCTATCCCGCTCAGAGATACCCAGGTAGACACGCATGATTTTTTGACAGCAGGAGTCGGTAAAATTTTCGAGGATTCCTTGAAACTCGATGTTACGTATGTGCTCGGTGGTTGGGCCCAACAACGCAATGATGTCAAGACTGAGTGGAACATACATCGAGTGTTTGTATCCGCCGCGTATAGATTTTAGTTGGTTATTATAGTAGAATCCGACAATAAATTTACACGTGTAGCATAGCCTGTTAGGCTGTGCCATCAGAACATATAATTTCAGAGTCCACACGCCGCTACAAGTGTCCAAGTAATTACGGAAACTACTATAGTTGTCAGCCGTCAGCAGTCAGTTAAGACGTATGGTGATTGCTATCGGTTTCACCTGCCTCAAGTATCATTTTAACCAGTCACCGATAACTGACAACCATAAAAACAGAAAAGGGCGGAGGTGAAACTCCGCCCGTGTGTTTTATAAATACTTAGGACTTACGCGTGCTGCTCTTTTGTAGCATAACCTGTTAGGTTCTGCCTCTCACAAAGCGTACTAGGGTCAAAATTGCGTAAGTCCTGAAATACTGTCAAACGAGTTGAATGTAACCCATCTGTGCTCCGTCACCTCTGCGGAGTTCACCTCGGATGATACGTGTATATCCGCCGCTTCGGTCTTGATACCGAGGTCCGATGTCATCGAACAGTTTGCGTAGGATAGCGTGTTTGTCGAGGTTACTTCCTTCTTCTCCTCTTCTGGGTGTGTAATGCAGATTGGTTCCATAGAGCATTTTTGCGGCTTGTCGGCGAGCGGGTAAGTCCCCACGTTTGGCAAGCGTAATCAACTTTTCAGCGACACGCCGAAGTTCTTTACACTTTGGTAGTGTTGTCCGAATTTGTTCATGTTCAAATAGCGCGGTGGCTTGGTTGCGGAAAAGTGCCTTTCGATGGCTTGCTGTTCGTCCCAATTTCCGTCCGCGTTTTCTGTGACGCATCGTCTTCCTCCATTCACGCGTTGTCACGAAGAATTACACAGCGGGTTGCAAAGGTGCTTGCGTCATATCTTCTTCGATGATATCCACGTCGTCTAAGTCGTCCAATTTCATTCCGAGAGTAAGTCCCATGTTGGCAAGTTGCTCCTTGATTTCATTTAGCGATGTTCGCCCGAAATTCTTGTATTCCAACATATCCTTTTCCTCTTTTGTAACAAGTTCTCGTATGGTTTTGATATTTGCCGTTTCGAGGCAGTTACTAGCTCGGACCGAGAGTTCAAGTTCAGAGACGGGTTTGGCGAGGTATCGATCGCGCCGGAGTTTTGCCTCATCAATCTCAGGTTCCGGTTCAACGTAGCTTTCATCGAATTCTGTGAAGATCTCGAGCTGTTGCAGCAGGATATTCGCAGCGCGTGTGACAGCTTCCTTTGCCGTGATGGTTGCATCTGTCCAGACTTCGAGGTTAAGTTTATCGAAATTCGTCATATCGCCGACACGGGTTTCTTCTACCCAATAGTTCACTTTTTCAACGGGTGAAAACTTCGCATCGACAGGGATCAATCCAATCTCATGTCCTATAGGCCTGTGATCTTCCGCGAGAGAGTATCCTCTGCCTGTTTGCGCATGAATTTCTATGTCCAATCTTTCGCATTTATCGAGTGTTGCGATGTGCTGGTCAGGGTTTATAATCTCAACGAGTGCGTTAGAACGGATGTCGGCTGCTGTAACTTCGCCAGATCCTCCTGCTTCCAATGTGAGCCGCATAGGGTCGTCGGTTGTGATATTTAGCCGGATATCTTTGAGGTTGAGAATAATCTGGACCACATCTTCCACGACTCCGGGAATCGTAGCGTATTCATGCTTTACTTGCTCAATTTGAACGGCTGTAATCGCCGCCCCTTTAATTGAGGAAAGGAGGACTCGGCGTAGCGAATTGCCGAGGGTTGTCCCGAATCCGCGCTCAAAAGGTTCAGCGGTATACTTTGCATAATTAGGGCGTAAGGTATCTGTATCAGTTATCAACCGATCAGGCATTTCCAGCTCGGACCTTATTATCGATTTCTCCCTCATCGATTTCCTCCTATAAGATTAATAAATTAAGTGTTAAAGGACGGACAAATTGAGTAGTCGTGTGCACGGACTCTTAATTTTCTGCCTATATTCTGTTTTTTCACATCCCCGAAATAGCCGTCAGCTGTCAGGACGGATTCTCGTAGAAAATCCTTTCAATCTTAACTATCAACTCGGACTTTAACATTCCTCTCGGAGGCGAATTGATAGTTAGCGTAACAAAAGGCTTTTGTAACTTCCAATTCCGTCTTTTAACTGAAAACTATACCCCGCAGGTATAGGGGATGTGTCTATCGGGAGTAAAGTTCAATGATGAGTTGCGTTTCAAGGTCGATGGCGATTTGCTCTACCACGGGTGTTCCTTGAACACGCCCTTCTGGCTTGTCCGTATCAATTTCCAGCCATTCAGGTGCTCCGCGATGTTGTGCGTATTCTAATGCCTCTTGAATAGTCGCGAGGTTCCGGCTCCGCTCGCGAGGTGTGATGACATCGCCAACTTTCACAATATAAGATGGGATATTAACCCGCTTGCCGTTGACAGTGAAGTGGTTATGCTTCACGAGTTGACGCGCCTGATTTCGAGATGTTGCGAATCCGAGTCGGTAGACGACATTGTCCAACCTGCGTTCAAGGAAACTAATTAAATTCTCGCCAGCGATACCTGTTTGACGCGCCGCTTTGAAGTAATAATTCCGAAATTGTTTCTCAAAAACACCGTAAGTACGTTTGACTTTCTGTTTTGCTCGCAACTGTCGTCGAAAATTGTCCGCGCGACTTCTGCGAGGCGGTGTCTGACCGTGTTCACCAGGCGGGTAACTGCGGCGTTCAAAAGAACATTTAGGTCCGTTGCATCGACGCCCTTTTAGAAAGAGTTTTTCACCTTCCCGTCGGCATAATTTACATACTGAATCTAAATATCTACTCATTCCCTCTCCTTGTGTGAGTATCCTAAACCCGTCGTCTCTTGGGAGGACGACATCCATTGTGTGGGATAGGAGTCACGTCCTTCATTAAGGTAATGTCGAGTCCGGCTGCGGCGAGTGCTCGTATAGAAGACTCTCTCCCAGATCCGGGGCCTTTGACTCTAACCTCTACGCGTTTCATGCCGTGACCCATTGCCCTGCGAGCACATGATTCTGCTGTCTGCTGTGCGGCAAAAGGTGTCGACTTCCGTGAACCCGTGAAAGTCATCCCAGCGTTCGCCCAAGCAACAGTGTTTCCGTTTAAGTCTGTGATTGTAATAATTGTGTTGTTGAAGGTAGCTTGTATATGTGCGATACCTTCAGGAACATTCTTGCGTTCTCGGCGTCTTCCACGCAAAATAGTTCTCCTTTCTTATAAGTTGACAGTCGGCAATCAGCAGTCAGTTATCTGCAGCATAGTCATCAGTTGCAAGAGGGTTCGAACAACAAGGAAACTGCGCAGACACAAGACCTGCCCCTACAACAATCATACTCTCTTTTTTAACTGATAACTGACAGACACAAAGTGCCAACCTGATGACTGACTGCTATTCCTCTAACCACCTTTACGTGCTGCCTCTTTCGCTTTTCTACCGACAGAGATGGTTCGTGCCTTTCCTTTACGGGTCCGTGCGTTCGTATTCGTGCGCTGCCCACGGACAGGTAACTGCCGACGATGTCGCAGACCACGATAACTGTTGATATCCATCAGTCGTTTGACGTTCTGATCGATTTCACGACGCAAATCACCTTCAATCATATATTCTTGAACTTTGTCTCGGAGTTGACCTATCTCGTTTTCGGCGAGGTTGTCAACCTTTTTCCCAGGCTCGAGATCCAGATCGGTAACGATTTGCGCTGCAGTGTAACGACCAATACCATAAATTGCTGTCAAAGCAATATCCACCCGTTTGTTCCGGGGTAAATCAACCCCTGCGATCCTTGCCATCGGTTTCCTCCTTTAGCCTTGGCGTTGTTTGTGCTTCGGGTTTGAAGAACAAATGACGCGAACTATCCCTTTTCGTTTAATAATTTTACACTGATTACACATCTTCTTCACAGAAGGTCTGACTTTCATGGTGTCCTCTTTCAGGTGAAAACCCTAACGCCGTCTGCCTCTGAGTTTTCGGTCTTTTAAGAATCCTTCGTAATGGCGCACCGTTAAATAGGATTCGATTTGTGACACTGTATCTAATACGACACCCACAACGATCAGAATAGAAGCCCCTTCTACCATGTTTCCAACTTGAAGTTGGCTTGTGATGATAATCGGAATCACAGCAATAGCAGCAAGGAAGACTGCACCTGGGAGTGTGATACGTGTAAGCGTAGTATTGATATAGTCTGCGGTTTGTTTACCTGCTCGTATACCCGGAATAAAGCCACCGTATTTCTGTAAGTCCTCTGCCATTTGTATTGGATTGATTTGCACAGCTGTGTAGAAATAGGTGAAACCAATAATTAGTAACGCGTAAATGCTAAGGTAGATAGGTGTTCCCGGAGCAATGAGTGTTTCCACACCGGTTACCCAGCCCCAGTCGCGTGGTAGAAAACCGAGAACAGTCGGTGGAAACTGGATCAGTGTCACAGCGAAGATAATTGGAATCATACCAGCAGCATTAACACGAAGTGGTAGATGTGTTGATTGTCCACCAATCACTCTTCGCCCGCGAATTTGCCTGCCGTATTGCACCGGAATCTTCCGAACAGAAAGCGTGATGAACACAGTCCCCATAACGGCTACAATGACAAGCGCGACTAAAAGTGCGAGTTGTAGGATTCCGAACTCCGGTCTTGTCACGAGGTTATTGAAAACGGTTGTAACACCACCGGGCAATCCAGCAATAATACCGACTGTAATAATTAATGAAATACCTTGTCCAATACCGCGTTCTGTGATCTGTTCACCCAACCACATAACAAAGGAGGTTCCGGCAGTGAGTGTGATAACGACAAGAAAATGCCACCAGAGGTCAGGGTTTCTCACGATTTCGCCTGCTTGTCCAGTTATATTTTCTGGGTTCCGCAGGACGATACTGATCGTTATACCCTGAATGATACTGAGAATCACTGTGCCGTATCGGGTATATTGCGTAATTTTCTTCCGGCCGTCAGGCTCTTTGGAGAGTTTCTCCAATGAAGGCACAATGACGGCGAGGAGTTGCATAATGATTGAGGCACTGATGTATGGTTGTATGCCGAGAGCGAAAATAGTCATCTGACTAAAAGCGCCACCAGAAAACAGATCTATGAATCCAATGACATTCCCACCACGCTCCATGAGTTGTTGAAAGAACGCTTCGAGTGCTTGGTCGTCAATACCCGGGAGTGTAATGTGTGCACCAAGGCGGTAGACAATCAAGAGCAACGCTGTAAAAATGATGCGTTTCCGCAATTCAGGTATTTTAAAAGCGTTTTGAACTGCCTTAATCACTTATTTTTTTCCTCCTCACCTGCGGATGCTTAAGCAGGATCATTCGTGTTCGCATGCATCCCGAGGATCTCGGTCGTGCCACCTTTGGATTCAATCTTCTGGATTGCAGATTTTGAAAAGCGATGTGCTTGGACTTTCAACTGTTTTTCGAGTTCACCATCGCCGAGTATCTTTATCAGCGTGCTTTTCCGTTTGATTATTCCGGCTGCGCAAAGGGCTTCAGGGCTGACAACCGCAGCGTCTTCAAAAATGTTGAGTGTTTCTACGTTGATGATATCGTACTCAAGTCGTTTGTGTCCAGTTCGCCGTGGGCCTCGCTTGGGGAGCCGTCGAACGAGCGGCATCTGTCCGCCTTCAAACCATGCAGGGATTGAAGCACCGGATCGGGATTTTTGACCTTTGTGCCCACGTCCGCAGGTGCCGCCCCAGCCTGAAGCGTTGCCTCTGCCTACCCGCTTTCTTGGGCGATTTGCGCCTGGTGCGGGTTTGAGTTCGTTCAATTTCATCAGGATTTACTCCATTTTAATAGTGGTCAGTCGTCACCTGTCAGCAAAAGAGCATCGTGGCAGACAAAACTGATTCGCATTGTCCGCAAGTTTCATCTATAGGAAACTTGAACAGAACAATTGCTACATGTTATCGTGAAGGTTCCGACTGCCGATAGTTATCTTAGCGTTTCTTGAGCAGTTCTTCGACAGATAGATCTCGTAACCGAGCGACTTCATTAACATCTTTGAGGTTTTTCAATCCAAGCATGGTCGCTTCAGCGATATTTTTCACATTCCGCGAGGAAAGGCATTTTGTTAGGGCATCTCGAACGCCTGCGAATTCGAGGATAGCACGCGTTGCATGTCCTGCGATAATACCTGTTCCGGGACTCGCCGGTTTTAGCAAGACTTTGGCGGATTTGAATTCGCTGATGATCTCATGTGGGAGCGTACCGTTGGTAATTGGAACCCGAACAAGGTTTTTTCGAGCATCTGCGAAACTTTTTCGGAGCGCGCCAGCGACTTCGCTTGCGCTCCCAAATCCGATACCAACAATACCATCACGATTACCAACAACGGTAAGTGAGTTAAAACTGGGCGTTCGTCGCCCCTTACCAACTCGCATCACACGGTTGATCGTAATCATGCGTTCCTCAAATTCATAGTCATCAGGGTTAATTTTATCTTTCAGCATGTTTTAAGTTATGGCCTCCTGGGCCTCGCTCCACTTCGTTTCGCAAGGGGTTCTGGTGAAATTCCTATTCAATTTCTGAATCAGGAGTACAAGATACACTGAAAAGTCTCCCGAAAACGAATGGAGGGCAGAGCAAAAACTTAATAAAAAGGTTAGAACTTTAATCCTTCCGCTTTTGCAGCTTCAGCAAGGGCTTTTACACGCCCGTGATAGAGATGCCCGCCCCGGTCAAAGACAACGACCTCAACCTGCTTCTGCTTGGCTTTTTGCGCGATAAGCGTGCCAACGCTCTCCGCTGCCTGAATGTTTCCACCGTTTGAAAGAGCCTCTCTCAGTTCGGGAGAAAGAGTCGAGGCTTCGGCGACCGTCACACCAAGTTCATCATTAATGAGTTGCGCATAGATATGTTTTATGCTGCGAAAAACAGAGAGCCTCGGTCTGTCGCCGGTGCCGCTGATCTTTTGACGGACTCGTTTGCGGCGCCGTAAATGGCTCATCCGTTTCTTTTTTGTAAGTACCAAGGGGTCTGTCTCCTTATCACTTTTCTAACTATGGGACTCTGGTCACTACTCCACTAAACGCCCAGAACCCAACAAATCAAAAAACTATTTACCAGCGCGCAAAATCTGACAACCTTAACCAGTAGCAGCTTTCCCTTCTTTATCTCGGACGCGCTCGCCGTCATAACGAATACCTTTACAAGGTTTATAAATCTCCGGTTTCTTAATTTGACGAATAGAAGCTGCCACTTGCCCGACCAACTGTTTGTCTATGCCACTGACAACGACAGGTGTATGTATCTGTCCATCTATTGTCTCAGTGGGTTCAACGTTCAATGCTATTCCATCAGGTGGGGAATAGGTGACGGAGTGCGAATAGCCAACATCGAGAACCAAATTGTTCTCACGATTGACCTCAGCACGATAACCCGTACCGACGACTCGTAGTTTTTTTTCAAAGCCTTCCGAAACACCGGTAACCATATTGGCAATAAGACTGCGTGCCAACCCGTGCAGGGCTTTGTAATGTTTGAGTTCACTCGTTCTTTGGACGGTTAAGACGTTTTCCTCAAGCGTCACATTGATTCCTTCCGGCAGTTCCCAATTGAGACTCCCTTTCGGTCCGTCCACCTGCACGTCGCTGTTGTTTAAAGCGATTTGTACCTTATCGGGCACTGGAATCGGTTTTAGTCCAATACGTGACATTCTGTTTCTCCCAACTCCTTGCGTGTCATCAGCAAGCTGTTACCAGATGTAGCAGAGAACTTCGCCACCAATTTTTTCCTGACGGCATTGTGGGGTTGTTTTGAGGCCACTGGATGTTGACAAAATAGCGACTCCGAGTCCCCCGTAAACCCGTGGCAACTTATCGGCTTTGGCGTAAACTCTCCTGCCGGGTTTGCTGATACGTCTCAGGTTTGTGATGACCTTCTCTTTTTTCGTGGTTCCGTATTTCAAGTAGATTCTTAAAATCCCCTGTTTCCCATCTTCGATTAAACGGTAATTTCTGACGAAGCCTTCTTCTGACAGGATGCGTGCGATCTCAGATTTAACGTTTGAAGAGGGGATTTCGACGCGTTCATGTCCTGCCATGTTGGCATTGCGGATACGTGTGAGCATATCAGCAATCGGA
>RKRR01000132.1 GCA_007571305.1 Candidatus Poribacteria bacterium
TCTATTGACTGTATTAGGACATATTCATAATAACTAACGCCAATTATTATATTTGACTTAATACGGTAAATTTATACCCTTGAAAGCCAATGCACAATTCAAAATGAGATGAGTCTATATGATATTCAAGTCACAATAGAAACTGAACATCCAGTTTTTTTTATCTGGTAACTTGGGGCAAAAGAAGTTACTGGGTTACGCGAGGAGCAAGCGCATTCCAAACATCACCCAATTCAGCAACCGCCTTGTAAACCGGATAGATGGCTTCCCACATTGCTTTACGCGCTGCGATGGCAGTGTCCGCGTCGTCCTCATCAAGTGCTGTCTTCAGCTGAGTGCCCATCTCCTGTTGAACTGCTGCACAGGTGTGGGTAAGTTCTTCCAACAATCGTGCGGCATGTATCTGGCGCGCAACGAGTTCTGCTATTGACTTCTGCATATCAGGCTCAACATCGTAAGCGCGAGATGGAGTAAAGTTGTGCGGGAGCCGTTCACCTTCTTCTGTACGTGGGGTGTGTGTAGGGTGAATATGTGGCGTAACAGACAGATACATTGTGATTGGTTCATCACCGAGAACCCTCACTGTGTGTGGCTGGTCTGCCAGAGCGACACACATCTGCCCTGGTCCCAATTCTTCAGTTTCACCATCAATCTCGAATTCAACGCGTCCTTCCAGAATTAGGAAGATTTCATGTCCCAAGTCATGGCTATGAAGTTGGGCACGCTGCCCAGGCTCCATCCTTAAAAACCGAGATCGAATCTGTGATGTCACCAACACATTCCGTATATCTGTGCGGTAATCGTAAACAGGAAATCCCATTGTATGCCTCCATAGATTTTTGACACAAATATACAATGTCCCATGGAAATTGGCAAGACAAATTAGGGGATGGGTGTACTTTTCTGTTGACACTCTTTGTAAGCATGATAAAATATTGCCAAAAGTCATAACAACTCATCTCTTGAACTGAAAGGAAATAAATTATGGATTTGACACACCAACCGCCGCGTCGCCCTTCAAATCTCGAAATCGCTGGGATTGTCGGTGTAGCACGAATGACAGACAAGGCACGAGCATATAACGCTGAAACCCTCGGTGATTATATCTACGGTGAGAGTTCTGGTTTGGATCAGCGCGTCTTAACGTTTTTAGGGATTTCCGCCGATGCTTACGCTGAAGCGGCTGACGAGCACGATGATGCCGCGCTCGGACACTGGATCCTTGAAACAAGTGGAAAGACAGCAGCAGAAATTGCCGAGTTTAACGATGCCGCTCTTAGCCAATTGCCCGACACGGAGGGACACAAACAACGTTTGAAGGAGCGACTCGCTCGCTTTGCTCCAGGCAGAACCGATATTACAACAGTATTACAGTCGATGGAGCTCGACGATTGGGGAAGTTTTTGGCAAGTTGACCTGACCGCTGGTCCACCGCGCAGTGCACGTGCCAAAGATATCGGTGGCATCTGTGGTGTCGCGCGTATGACAGACAAAGCACGTGCTGAACGTGCGGAGCAGATCGGTGAGTACCTATACGGGGACAATTCCGGGCAAGATGTACGTATTTTAACATTCCTCGGTATTTCAGCTGCAGATTTTCAGGAAGCGGCAGTCAACAACCCGAATAATCTCGAACTCGGTGCGTGGGTCCTGGAAAACTGCGGTAAATCGCAGGACGAAATTGATGAATTCAACGAAACGTTGGTGAACTATGGCCCCAATGAAGCAACACGGGAACGGTTTGAAGCTCGATGCCAAGAAGTAGATCCGACCCGCACAGATATTACCACGTGGGTCGCACTTCAGGATGTGGACGATCAGTTAAGTTTCGGTATTGTCGACCTCAATCGTCGCGCGCCACGGAGCCCCTATAACAGCGATGTCTACGGAATGGTTCAACTCGCACGGCTAATTGACAAAGGCAGAGCCTTCAATGGCAATACACTCGGTGCTTATTTTTACGGTGAAGATTCGGGAATTGATAGGGCAACGCTCGGTTTCCTTGGTATATCCGCAGCAGAATTTGCTGAAGCCCTGAAAACGTTGTCAACCGATGCAGAGGTTGAAGCGTGGCTGAAAGCGAACCATCCGAAAAGCCATGCGGATATTGAAGCCTATAACGAACGGATGATCCAGATGGGGCCGACGGATGAACGGTACAAGTCACTCATGATGAAAATGATCAGCCGAATTGCTCCAGATCGGACAGACATCAATACATGGTTCGCACTCATGGAACTTGATGATGAGAAAACCTTTGCTCTGTAAACAGGACATCGAGAAATTGACAAAACTGCCAGCACATCCGGTTTGTGACAGGCGGGCAGTTTCCTCTGTTTTGGCGTAGACTCCCTATGGAGCATGAGAATGAAAAATCTTGAAGCGATTGCGGATGTTCGTTCTGGAAAAAGGACAGTTGCCAACGCGGCATGGTGGGGATTCGACCCAGCAGACGCAACTGTCGGATTACAAGCCGCAATTGACTCTGGTGCGAACCGGGTGGTTGTCCCGAATATGCACACCGATTGGGTAATCCAACCGATTAAACTTGTCGGAAACCAAGAGTTGATTTTTGAGCGCGGGACAGTTGTCACAGCGAAACGGGGCGAGTATCGCGGCAGAGGCGACTCGATGTTCACTGCACAAGATGTTGAGAATCTCAACATCCGTGGCTACGGCGCGACCTTTCGTATGTGGAAACAGGATTATATCAACGGGCTTGTACTTGAACAGTTTGGGTGGCACCGCTGGTATGGACAATACCCAAAGGCGGAGTGGCGCATGACCCTGGCACTTCGAGGCTGTAAAAACGTAAATGTGTCTGGTTTGACGCTCAAAGATAGCGGTGGAGACGGCATTTACGTTGATGGTGGAGCGAAACGACGCGCCTCTGAAAATGTGGTCTTACGTGACCTGGTCTGCGACAACCATTACCGACAGGGGATCAGTGTTATTAGTGCTGAAAACCTTAGAGTCGAGAATTGCACGTTTTCAAATACCTGGGGAACGCCACCCGCATCAGGTGTGGATATTGAACCAGACAAAAGCGATCAGTGGATAAAAAATACAGTATTCTCCGGATGTCAGTTTATTGACAACGTTGGTGACGGCATTGAGGTATTCTTAGCACACACCAGCAACGAATCCGATGATGTGACGCTGCGCTTTGAGAATTGCTACATCAGCAGTCAACACGGAACGGGAATTCGCGTGACGAAAATTGGAGATAACGGTCCGGGTGGTAGCATTGAATTTGATAACTGCACGGTTGAGAACACTGTCGGCTACGGTATTAAGGTTCAGGAAAAGTCGTTGAAGGGGGCGCGAGTGACTTTCAACGATTGCAAGGTCATTCATGCTGCTTCTGATCGGCAGTTCGGTGGTGAATGGTCGCCGATTTCGTTGTCTTTGCCCAAACCGGAGTTAGTCCAGACCATGGGCGGCATTGATTTCATCAACTGCTTTGTCGAAGACAATCACGAACGTCCTGCCATCGAATTTATCCAACCGGAGAGTGACTTCCCGCTTCATGACATCACAGGAACTCTCACGGTGTTGAATCCAAACGGTGTCTCTACTGAGTTAGGTAAGGACCGCGAGAAACTTCCGTTGATCGTCGGGGAATATGAATAGGGTGTAGAAACCACTGCCGAACCTACACATTAGGATTTAGAACTATGGACACCCATGAACAAACACTTCCCGTTGAACCTCTACCTCCAGACACCCTGAATACCATTTTGGAGGATTTTTATCAAAACGGTGTAACGATTATCCGAAATGTCCTCTCACGCGAAGAGTGTAAGAGAATAGTTGAGCGCGTCGACGAAATTTTCGCCGAGCCTTACTTCATGCAGATGCGCAATGTCAAAACTACTCGACAAGATGGCAAAGACCCTATCGTGGTGCATCGTCTCTTTGAATGTGACCTCATGTTCCGCGATCTATTGGTACGCGAACCAATTATTAGCATCGCCGAAAATGTATTAGGTGAGCATTGTCACTGTATCGCCCAAGGGTGTATCCTCAACCGGAAAGATTTAGGGATCAACCGATTTCATATCGACGATGGTGTGGAATTCCCGATCACGCCAGAGATGGAAAGGCATGACCCAAGGCTCCGGATGCCTGTGCTCCGTATGTCCGTGCAAATTGCCTTGACCGACCAAGATGATGTCAAATACGGTCCGTCCCAATTTGTACCCGGCAGTCACTACTCTGGACGACAGCCCGATAATTCGGAAGATCCAACCTTTGATGGCAAATCACCTGTTTCACTCCTCATGAAAGCAGGCGATCTCTACTTGCTCAACGGACAAACTTGGCATCGAGGTGCACCGAATCAGTCAGAGCGGGTTCGCTATCTATTCCACCAAGTTTATGGGCAACGTTTTGTTGCACAGCGTTTCTGGCCCTACCTCAATTATCGTATGCCTGACTACGTCTTGGATGGGGCAGATGAACGCCTGCTGCGGGTTCTCGGGAAACACCCAGAAATGGCTTACGGCTAAATTTAGCCATCAGTAAAAGTTCACACTCATCTTGATCTATACGGCAGAGGGAGGAATGGCAACTCTTAAAAATCTACCGTGAACACTGAGGGCAAACGGAACTTAGAAACAAAAACGTTATACTAATGACAGTCTCTGTAGAAACCCCAATGGAACTTAGTGATGGAACCATCGCTATTCGCACTTATCAACCCCGTGACGTTCATCCCTATTTTGAGGCAGCGCGGGAGTCAATTGCAGAGGTGTCGCGTCATCTACCATGGCTTCATCCAAAGTACTCAATCGAAGAAACTCTAATGTGGGTTGAAAAAATAGTCCCAAAACTCTGGGAACAACAGAATGAATACCATTTTGTCATTACCGAAATAGCAACCAGTAGCATTTTAGGCGGATGTGGTTTGGACCAGGTCAATTGGATCAACCAAACAGCAAACCTTGGGTATTGGGTGAGAACTTCTCGAACACAACAAGGCATTGCAACTGCTGCTTCCAAACTTCTCGTTGGCTTTGGATTTGAGAAACTTCAACTCAAACGTATTGATGCGGTGACCTCAATCGACAATATTCCGAGTGCGCGAGTCGCTGAAAAACTCAATCCCTCTGAGAAGAAAAACGTGAAAGATAACGCTTTGACCGAGGTAGGCGGCTCGGATACCATCGTATATTCGCTATTCCCACAAGATGCGTTTTAATTTGAGAAACTTTCCGCACAGTCTCCACTCACCATAATTGAAAAAATACCAGCAGAAAGGAAATAGAGACCATCAAATTAATAAAGAAACAGGCAAAAGCAGACAACCATACCTGTATTTTTTATTCTGTGCTCATACACCCATGAACTGTCGCAAAAAAACAAAGCAGATTGTCCAGTATACTGAGACGGTATGCTGGGGTTACGAAACGGAAAACGGACCGGATGTTTGGGAGCAACTCAGCCCAGAATATGGGCTTTGTGGTACTGGGATACACCAATCGCCCATTGACCTTGTGAGTCCTACACCAACCGAACTTCCTGCTCTTACTTTCAACTACCAATCAACACGTTTAAATATCCGCAATACCGGTAATACAATAGAAGTTGTGTATCCAGAGGGGAGTTGGGTTGAGATTGATGACACGAAGTATCATCTTCTACAATTCCATTTCCACGCACCGAGCGAACATACAGTGTCAGGAAATCTGTACGACATGGAGATGCACCTTGTTCATAAAAGCGAAGACAATACATTGGCTGTTATTGGAGTGCTAATTGAGAATGGGCGCACCAACCCAGAATTCGCCGCCTTTTGGCAGTATTTGCCGTCTATTCCGGGCGAATCTGAAGAGATTAAAGATGTCACCTTAAATGTTCTCGATGTGTTACCAAGCGCGAAGTCTACCTACCGCTACACTGGCTCGTTGACAACACCGCCCTGCTCAGAAGGTGTCAAATGGTTTATCATGACGACACCAATCGAGATGTCTGAAGCACAAATAGCGGCATTTAAAGCAATCCTCCATGATAACAACCGGCCGGTCCAACCTTTGAATGGACGAGAACTACTCACGGATGCTGAGGCAAACGGATAATTCGCAATTATCCATTTGCATTACAAAAAATCTAAAAGAAATTTATGATGTTTATTGAAATCATCAACCTGTGTCTATTGGTCTCTGGAGGAAACTCTTGTGTGTTATTTGGCGATTGTTGAGGATCCTGATGGCAACCTTGTTATCATAAGAATAGCCTTAAAGAAAGAGATTATCACAGATGATTGCTATAATATTTGATATCGACGGTACCTTGGTCGAAAGTTTCGGCTTCGATGATGCCTGTTACATCTCCGCAGTAAGAGAAGTCTTGGGTGAAGTTTACATCCATGATGATTGGAGCAAATACAAGAATGTAACCGACACAGGTAGTTTGCGACAAATCATGGAAGAGAATCAGATTCAGGAAAAGGAGCAAATTAAGGAAGTTCGCACGAAATTCGGCGAATTGATTAGGTTGTATCTTCAAAACAGCGGCAAATGTCACCCGAAAAAAGGAGCTATTCATTTGATTAATAAATTTCTCGCTGTAGAGGACTATAAAGTTGGATTCGCAACAGGGGGTTGGAGACACACCGCGAAAATGAAACTTCGGCATGCAGGATTTAACCTTAAGAATACGGTTTTAACTTCCAGTGATGACGGTGATGAACGCGTAGTAATCATGCAGAAATGCTTATTTGCGTTAGGGAATTGCTTTCAACGCATCGTATATGTGGGTGATGCTGAATGGGATATGCAGGCGACCGAAAAATTGGGATGGCACTTTATAGGAGTCGGCACGCGATTAAAGGGGAAGTGTGAATTTTGGGTTGAAGATTTCTCGTGTCAGGATACATTTATGAAAATGCTACACGCCTAACAAAGAAATGGCATTTTTGTGGGAATATTTGATGAATCTTTACAGGCATAAACGTGTCCATTTACTCCAGATAAGCGCGAAATTTTGTTTTATCCGCAACTTGCCAGAGAGATACATATTCGCACTTCAGATTGTTATTACAATGCTATAAATGTCACCGATTGCCTCAGAGCAGTGGGTGGAGGAACGACATCTCTTAAAAATCTACCATGAGACCCTTCAATCGAAGACTTATGGAGAGGTAAAAGATATATCTTTATCACGGGAGCAAGGAGTCCTTTCATAAATTGAAGAAATGTATGAGAATACTCCAAAGGAGGGAACATCATGTTTATTGCCACTTACAACGCTATCTATGCCGTTGGAGATGATGGAAATAGTGAACCTACCCTCGCCTATGAAGGCACACTCGGCGGAATGGCACCTCATGGTGCAATGGTTTCACTGTCAAGCGGCGAAGCCGTGGTGTCTGCCTTGTCGGATGGAACACTACTGGTTTTATCAGAGGATGGTGAGAAACGAATCCCAACAGGTATAGAGGATCCAATCGCTTCGCTGCTCGTTGTTCGTGAGGATCCGTTGACACTGCTCATCGGAACGGATGAAGGTGCTTATGTCTATCGCCTTGTTGGAGAAGAAGGACCGGCAGAACGAGTCGTGGCGTTTGACGAATTAGCGTGTCGGAAAGATTGGTACACGCCGTGGGGCGGTCCCCCAGCCGTACGGACTTTTGCCAAAACTCAAGATGGTTTTTGTTACGCAGATATCCATGTAGGAAGTATCATGCGTTCCCCCGATGAAGGAATTTCGTGGGAACCCGTCACACCAGATATCAATAAAGATGTCCATCAGGTCGCAACATGCCCTGCGGACGATCATCAAGTTTATGCGAACACCGCCAACGGTGTTTATATCAGTCCAGATCGCGGAAACTCATGGGAACACCGACTTCAAGGTCTACCTCGTCGATACGGTACCGCTATTGCTGTACATCCAACAGACTCAGACCTACTGATAGCCACAGTCCAAAACGGACCTAGAGGCAGTGGAGCGTGGCTTTGTCGTTCAGAGAATGGCGGAGCGACGTGGACTCAACTCAACGATCAACTCACAGAACCCGCTGATCGGATTAGCACGGGTTGTATCGCGTTTACATCCGATGGAACAGCATGGGCAGTGATTGGAAAAACGCTTTATAGGGGTCAGGATCGAGCCACAAATTGGCGGGCTTTCTGGACAGCCCCCGAATACGATGGTAAGTACCAGTCACCGTCCGACGAGTATTCTCTGTCCTATCTACTCGAATATCCCATCCAGACCCTTGTTGCTTAGGCATCATCTTGGTTGGTGTTGAGGAATATTAACGATGAATGTACTAGGGATTGACTTTACTTTCTTTGCGGTGAGCGATATGCAGAAATCGCTCACTTTTTACCGTGACCTGCTTGGAATCCCACTGGCATGTTTGGTGCATGAAGGTACATGGGCAGAGTTTGAGATAAATCCCGGCACGTTGGTATTGGGACAGGGTTATGATTTTACACAACCCGGTGGAGGAACAGTCGCGCTTGCTGTCAAGGACGCGAAGGCTGCCGTAGAGGAATTAGAACAAGCAGGAGTTCATGCTCACTCGCCTTTAGGTGAATCCGCTGTATGTTTTTGGGCGATTATTGAAGATCCCGATGGCAATCGTGTCATCGTCCATCAGCGCAAGGATAAGACAGTCGGTTAAATAGAGACGAGGTAGAACTCCTGATACAATATGCCAAGGACTTCCTTACATTACAAATTAGATTTGCCAGGACATAACCTGCAAATCTGGAAGAAACAGTGAGATTGTAAAAAGTGGTTCAAAAAATTGAAGAACAAGATGGACACATGTTTCTCCATTTTGGCGATCCCCCCACAGATGTAGGCAAAATCGAGTTTGTCAGTTGCGTGGCGTATCAGCAAAACCAAATACTCTTCTGCAAATGGCGCGATAATAACTTCTGGGTGATACCCGGAGGGCGTATTGACCCAAGGGAAACATCAGAAGAAGCCGCACACCGTGAACTCTTGGAAGAGACGGGTGCGACGCTGGAAAATCTGGGAGTGCTGTGCTACATCCACTGCTTCATGTACAACCTCGAATATTGGGGAATTGCCTACTTAGGAGAGATCAAAGCATTAGGGAACCCACTCGACCTTCACGAAGTCAGTGAAGCAAAGTTATTCTCGGAATTCCCCGAGAACTTATCTAATCCAGGCCCCTTCGGAAACCAAAGCAAAGCACTATATCAAGCAGCAATGCATAAACTATCAGAGGCGTAAGATTAACTTACCACACCTGTTGAAGGACAACTCGCCAACTAAAACCACGAGCCTTCAATGGAGGTAAACCGTGAAAATTCGCTTAGTAGTCACTCACTACTGAGGAAGGAGCAATTTTTATGAAAACCGTGCTTCTATTCACAATCCTTACTTTTGGGCGTTTGTTTTTGTAGCACGGACTGCTGCCCAAAATTCCTCTATGCCAAAACCGAAATAGAGATAGGATTTATAGAAACTTTGACATTTTTTGCAGATTTTTTTGACATTCCCGAAAATTGCGAGTATAATTAATGAAATCTATGAGGTTATTTGCGAATTACTCACGATTTTTTTCACATTCGCGAAAATTTTGTGTGTGATTTATTAAAGATAATGAGATTCGTTATCAATATTTTAGAACGCAATCTTTAACAAATGTTCAAATTACTAACTATCAGATATATGATAATGAGTCTCAATATCATATTAATGAAGAAACAACTGGCAAATTCTATAAGATTTTTCGCGGTTTGTGGAATATTTATTTCACTAAATGTTAGTGCTCCTGCTGAATCGAATCCATTCTCAGTCTCGGGATATGGAGTGATCCACTATTCCCATTTCGATTGGGAA
This sequence comes from Candidatus Poribacteria bacterium, assembly GCA_007571305.1. Classification (GTDB taxonomy): domain Bacteria; phylum Poribacteria; class WGA-4E; order WGA-4E; family WGA-3G; genus WGA-3G. The sequence continues at coordinate 9,829 of RKRR01000132.1, forward strand.
CTCGATCCGGGTAGGCGCGCCGCTATTGATATGGAACGTTTCGTCGTGGCTCCAAAATACCGCATTAACGATACCATCCGACTTGAATCGGAACTTGAGTTCGAGCATGGCGGCACTGGTAGCACGATGGAATTCGACAAATTTGAAGAGTTCGGGGAATTTGAGACAGAAATCGAAAAAGGAGGTGAAGTTATTGTCGAAAAACTTGCCGCTGTTTTTTCCTTCCAGCCAGCCTTTAATCTCCGCATTGGACACATCATAGTTCCCGTGGGACTTATTGCGAAACGGCATCGACCACAACACTACTTTACGACAACACGTCCCGAAGCGGAGACACACCTCATTCCAACCATCTGGCATGAAACCGGTGTTGAAATTTTCGGATCACTTGGTTCACTGAGCTATCAGGCACAAATTGTTAACGGACTGGATTCAACAGGTTTCAGTTCTCGGCACTGGATCGTTCGTGGACATCAACTGCGATTTGAAACAATTAACGCCGAAGCCCCCGCGTTCGTTGGACGACTCGATTATGTGTTGAATGAGAACGCTACCATCGGCATCTCCGGTTACTACGGAGATACTGCGGCAAACCGACCGAAACCCGATGTAGATTTCGATGCACATGTCGGGATTGCGAGCCTTCACGGATTTTATGAGATGAATGCTGTGAAAGTCCGAGGGTTATTCCTATGGGGAGTGCTCGAAAATGCTGATCGATTGTCTAAGGTTAACCGGACCCTCTCTAACAACCTCAACGTAAAGCGTACACCGATAGGCAGTTCAGCTTTAGGTTGGTACATTGAAGTCGGCTACGATATCTTATCATTTTTTAGACAACCTAACAACAGCGCGGAACACCAAAATCTGAAGGACACTCCTCTAGACCACGTATTAGATGTCTTCGCGCGTTATGATTATTACGATACGATGGCGAGTGTTGAAGGTATTATCTTTGACAATCCGCGATGGGAAAGAACTACATGGACTTTTGGGATTAATTACCACGTCCATCCAAAGATGGTTTTTAAGAGCCACTACTCCCTCCGACGGTTAGCGGCAGAAGATAAAAACCGAGAAAGTACCTTTGCGCTCGGTTTCGGTTTTCAATATTAACGAAAAGGTAATCATCAGTCTTCGGTAACTCGTAAAAGTAAGGTTTCTATTATCAGAGGTTGCCTTTAAATTAAACACTGAACACTGATAACCGATAACTATTCTATGGAGGTTTTTAATGAAACTCTATAAAGTTTGGTACCTATTTTGTTGTCTACTTCTCACATTCGCTTTTGTTGGATGTGGAAGTGATGAAGAAACAGATGAGCATGACGAACACGATCATGCTGAGGCTTTTGATGCTACCACGGTGCTCAACGATTTTGCGAATGGCATCGTGTTATCCACTTATACCGATCTGGATAACAAAGCGGGTGAACTCTTAGCAGCTGTCACGGCACTGGAAAGCGATACCTCGCAAGGGAATCTCGAAAAAGCACAACAAGCGTGGGTAGCCGCGCGAATACCTTGGGAACAGAGCGAAGCATTCCTGTTCGGTCCCGTAGACACACAAGGTCTTGATCCGGCACTGGATAGTTGGCCAGTTGATCATGTTAATCTACAATCCGTTCTGGACAGCGGTGATTCCCTAACGGTGGATTTTGTCGGTGGATTAGAAGATACACAGAAAGGTTTTCACACAATCGAGTTCCTACTGTTCCGCGAAGGAGACCAACGCCAAGCATCGGATATAACTGATCGTGAACTGGAGTACCTCCTGGCGACGACAGAGAATCTCAAGGTGAGCACCTCTCAACTTCGGTCGGCGTGGGCACCAGATGGCGAAAATTTCGTCAGTGCAGTTGCCCAAGCTGGGACGGGGAGTATCATCTATCCTTCACAAAGTGCAGCAATGCAAGAGATAGTCAACGGCATGATTGTCATCGCGGATGAAGTCGCGAACGGTAAAATATCCGATCCATTCAACGAGTCCGACACAACCCTTGTTGAATCCCAGTTTAGTTTCAACTCCATCTCGGATTTCCAAAACAACATCCGTGGGATTCAGAACGTTTATGGAAAAGGGCTCAGCGGATTCGTGAACGGCCAAGATCCAGCATTAGATGCTCGTTTCCAGCAAGAGGTGAAGGCAGCGATTGATGCTATCGGCGCAATTCCGGATCCGTTCCGTGATTCGATTACAGCAAACCGTGGTGCTGTCCAAGCTGCAATCGATGCCGTCAGCACGGTCCAATTGACACTCGAACAGAATATACTCCCGCTCGTTCAATCGAGTGAATTTAATTGATATTAGGGTTTATGCATGCTGCTCTTTTGTAGCAGAACCTGTGAGGTTGTGTCACGAGAACGCCTGTGTTTTTTGGGTTATCCCTCTCACAAAACGTACTAGGGTCAAAATTGCGTAAGTCCTGAATATATTTTGTAAAGAGTTTTAATTTCAAAAATGTAGACACGAAAGGGCTATTTCGTCTCTGCGGGGAACAGCAAAAATGCTGTTCCCTCATTATACATATATAGCCTTATTGTGATATCAACAGCAAAAAAGATGAAACCTTTTCACAAATTATTGCCTCTAATCTTTTTCATGTCAATTTTGCTAAGTGCGTGTGACTCCGAGTCACCCGTGGCAGTAGAATCAACACCAGTATTTTCCACAAGCGAATTTTCCGGGGGTGAGACGACAATCTTCGATGCGTCAAGTCACGCATTTTCGACCCCTGCTCCTAACCTTTCGGCATCATCACTTGAAAAGCATCTGGAAGGTGATGTTGAGTTTGAAGCCAATTTTGTGACAGCCCCTGCGGAAGTAAACCCAGGATTGGGTCCCATCTACAACAACATTTCGTGCATCAACTGTCATGCCCGGGATGGTCGTGGGCGACCGCCAAAAGTTGATGAGAAATTTGTGTCTATGCTCTTTAGGCTCAGCCTTCCAAAGCGAGCAGATGCGATGAATGGGCAACCTCCTATTCCTGTACCAGGATTTGGCACACAACTTAATAACCGAGCTATTTTCGGGACAGCCCCAGAAGGAACAGTCAAAATTGACTATACCGAACAAACGCTAACAACAACAGACGGTACGCGTGTGCATTTGCGCTACCCGAACTACACATTCACGGAAACTTATCAACCACTGCCAGAGGAAGTTGAATTATCACCCCGCGTCGCACTATCTGTCTTTGGACTTGGTTTGCTGGAAGCGATTCCTGAAGATACCATCCTTGCCTATGCAGATGAAGCTGATGTTAATGGGGATGGCATATCTGGGAAGCCCAACTATGTGTGGGATGTCGTCCAACAGCGTTACACCCTGGGTCGTTTCGGGTGGAAAGCAAACCAACCGACATTGTTGCAACAGGTTGCAGCGGCATACCACGACGATATGGGAATAACTACATCCCTGTTCATGACGGAGAGCTCGGCGGGGCAACTGCAACTTACTGAACATGGTGCAACGCCAGAAGTTAGCGACGAGATTTTGGAAGTGGTGACGTTCTACGTTCAGACTTTGGCGGTGCCGGCGCGACGCAACGTAGACGATCCACAAGTTAAGCAGGGCGAGCAACTTTTTGCTAAAGCCCAATGCGCCAGTTGTCATATCCCGATGTTAAGAACCGGTGTTTTAGCAGGCGTACCTTCAGTGAGCAACCAGACGATTCAACCTTTCACGGATATGTTGCTACACGACATGGGCCCCGATTTAGCGGACAATCGTCCGGATTTCCATGCTACCGGTCGTGAGTGGCGGACTCCACCGCTATGGGGTATCGGTTTAGTGAAAAGGGTTAACGGTCATACGAATTTCCTCCATGATGGGAGGGCGCGGGATTTAATGGAAGCGATTCTCTGGCATGGTGGGGAAGCAGAAGTATCACGACAAGCCGTTGAACAGATGTCAAAAGTAGAACGCGATGCACTCATTGCGTTCTTAGAGTCTTTGTAAAAAAGCGGACTATTGCACCAACATCGGTTGGTGTGAGCGCATATAGATAATGAATCTCAATCTCAATTTTAGACTACCGCGGTACCAGATTAAGGATAAGAAGATGAACTTAGCCCCTATCGTACTCAGAATTCTGTTGTTAGTCTATTCTATAGCAGCTGCCTTAACTTTGTTCGGTTGTGAAAGCGACCCTATACTCGCGCCCCAGTCCGAGGTCACTGAAGAGGGTGGCAGTTACGGCAACACGAACCTGCCTGTTAATGGATCCGGCAACACGGAAAATACAGTTAAAGACGAGCAAAAAAATAAAATCAACGGCAATTCCGTTCCAACTACCAATCCAAAACTCTTCTGAAAATATAGGAAATAGGATCGATGCATCAACTTTTCTCTATAATTTGTAGGTTTCGCAAAATTTGCACCAAAACAGCAGTCGTCCTAATCATCTCAACACTTCTGTTGGGTATACCTTATCTCTGCCACGGTTCAACAGAAATCAATGGAAAAGTGATTGATAAAGAAACAGAACAACCAATTTTTGGTGCCGTTGTTACAATTGAATCGGATGGTCAAATCTTAGCAGAGACAACAGGCAAAGATGGCAGCTTTCGATTTACTCAGGATGTTCAAGGAAAGAACCAGATTCAGGTGAGTTCAATCGGTTATAACCGCCACAGCGAAATGCTTGAACTGACTCCTGATTCAACAACCTTAGAGATTTCGTTATCCAGTCAAACCTTTCAACTCGCTCCGATAGAAATCATTGGCGAATCGCCGCGTAAGCACCGAAAACTTCCTGGCACAATGAGCATGCTGGAACCAGAGACCGTTGACCTCATTAAACCCGTTGGAACACAGGAATTGCTTGAACTCATACCCGGTATTAACGGTTACGCAGACGACGGTTTCGGCAACTCCCGCTTGAGCATCGGCATCCGAGGTCTAAACCCTCGCCGAAGTGCTCGCGTCCTTATATTGGAAGATGGTGTTCCCATACAACCTGCCCTTTACATCTATCCAAATGCTTACTACAATCCACCAGCAGACCGGATCGATGCGGTAGAGGTGATTAAAAGCAGTGCAGCACTTCGATACGGACCGCAAACAATGGGTGGCGTTATCAACTATACAACACGAAAACCGGATGGGACAAAAGGGTTAGCGAATCAATTAACAGTGGGTAATAATGGGTACTACAGCGCATTTTCGGAGTGGAGAGGTATCGGTAATCCCGAAAAAATCGTGTCTGATGTCCAACTGCTCTACAAACACGGGGATGGTTTTAGAGAAAATAATGCATTTGATCAGGCAAATGGGACAGTAAAAACGCTTTTCCAATTGAGCACGGAAAAGACACTCTACCTCAAACTCAATGGCAATTTTGAAAACTTAAACGCAACATATACCGGTCTGACAGAATATTCTTTCCAAACAGATCCAAATTTCAATCCGAAAGAGGACGATAATTTCAAGATACTGCGGACATCACTCGACCTCATCTATACCAACAAAATTTCGACGAACCTCGTCAGCAATACAACGATGTACACAAGCGTATTTGATCGACGATGGTGGCGTGAGGACGATATTTTCGTGCGCCCCGCGGCTTTTGAAACTGGGAATCTGGTACCAGTACCGTACTTCCAAACGGGTGATCTCGTCCGAACCGGTAACGGAAAAAGCAATTTCGGCATCCTTCGCACTTTCTACGTGGGAGGAATTGAGCAGAACTATACTCTTAACCATGGCATTGTTGGGAATTTAGCACGCGCTGATATTGGTGGCAGAGTGCATTGGGAACGTTTTATTGACGATAAAAAAACTGGGAACGCACCAGATGCCCGGGACGGTGTCTACTACACCGGCACCCCTGATTCCGAAGAAGATCCAGTGAAGATTGTAGGACAAAGTCACCATTATGAAACGCTTGCCTTAGCACTCTACGCCAAGGAACAGATGAATTTTAAAAGATTGACCCTTACACCAGGTTTACGGTTTGAGGTGTTCAAACAGGATCGGGTTGATAGGTTACGCGGCTCGGTGCTTGCGGATAAGGTTTCTTCAGTCCTGTTACCGGGAATTGGTGCTAACTATGAGTTTGGACATTTTAACCTTTTTGGTGGCATCCATCGAGGATATACAGCACCCTCCAGCGGTGCGTTGAAGATTACGAACTTCGGACAGAACATCGATGCCGGTGGACTCGACCTCAAACCTGAAAAAAGTTGGAACATGGAACTGGGATTCCGTTCATGGGTACCTGGGGTTGTTGTAGAGGTCGCTGGATTTCTGATTAAGGTTGAAGATTTAGTCGCAGCCGGACGCGGTACAGCATTCAAAAATTTAGGCAAAGTCGATCTATCGGGTATAGAGATGGCAGCGACATTAGACCTGTCGGAATTCGTGTCAATATTGCCTGACCTTAACCTCTCGTACACATATCTTCAGACAAACATCGTTGACGGTATCGTGAAATCTGCCACTATCGCCGGTAATGTCGATGTAGCGTTAAACGGTAACGAATTGCCCTACGCCCCAAGGCACACCTTCACAGTCGGACTGGCAAAACGAATTGGTGATGTCGTCCGCATGCGGGCAGATATGCGGTTTGTAGACGAAATCTTTACCGATTTTGAAAATCTCGAACAGACTTTCAATCGTGGAGATACTGGACCCATCCCAAGCTACGCCATCGTCAATGCAGGCATAGATTATAAATTAACCAAACAGTGGCAGATATTTCTGACTACCAAAAACATTTTCGATCACGTATACATCGGGTCGCGGCTGCACTCAAATGCGGGCCAACCCGAAGCCAATCTGAGCTCGGGCATTTTGATTGGACCGAGACGACAGATACTTTTCGGTATCAAGCAAGGTTTCTAACTCAGGCGTATACTGAAGAAGGGTGTATTCATCTGGGATACTCTCTTTTGAAACCTTATTTGCATCAAAGTGCGCCTATTAATAACTAACAATTCAAGGATAATGAGACTCATTATCCTGAAATATAAAGGAGAAAACATGATTTACCTGACCAAAAAATTCCGATGGGTAGCCGTGTTACTAACTGTTACGAGTCTATTTTTATCCGCTTGCGGAAGCGACGAAGAAGACGAGGTCGACGCGTTAGAAGAAGAGGCTGCTACAATTACAGTTCCACCAGCGTACGTCTTTGACAGTCGCTTTGCAGCAGGCGAAAGTAGTGTCTCTTACTCAGGACAGGTTGTACGTAACTTATTGTTGCAAGACCTGAAAAGTCTCACGGACAGCGTCGGAAAAGATGGAGGACGTTCTATTACCGTAGATGATATGCTTAGACTCTATGAATACGATGATGCTCTGAACTTGAAAACGCGAACAACCACAGGATCACTACCCGCAAGCGAGAGCCAATACTCCGCACTTTCTACAGGGAAAAATCTTGTCGGCAAGATTTCAGATGAGCCCGTCATCGGTTACAATCGCACCGCTGATGATTTGGTACGCGAATGGTTTGCGACTATTGCGGAGAATTCGCAAGATCCGGATAAACTCGGAACGCCCATGGCTTACACGAGTGATGACGGAGTTGATATGTCGCAAATGGTTAACAAGGTGCTTATCGGCGCGGTTCCTTATTACCAAGCGACAGGCGTTTATCTTGGCGGCCTGCTTGAACGGGATAACAGCGAAGCACGAAATGGGACCGACCCGTATACTGCAATGGAGCACGCGTGGGATGAAGCCTTCGGCTACTTCGGTGCTGCTCGTGACTATTCACGCTACACGGATGAGCAACTCGCCGGAAAGGTTGACGATTTTACATTCGATTCTAACAGCGATGGAAGCATAGACTTCAAGTCTGAATACAACTTCGGGCTTTCCAGAAATGCTGGCAAACGAGATAAAGGTGGATCGGGTGTTGATTTCACACAAGAAATTTTCAGTGCCTTTCTTGCGGGAAGAACAGCAATAACGAACCAAGGCTCGGTCGCGGAAATTAGCGCATATCGCCAAACCGCTGCAAACGGTATGGAAAAAGTTATTGCCGCAACAGTCGTTCACTATATCAACGATACACTCAGTGATATGTCTAAGTTAGGGACCGCGGACGAAAGCATTTCCAACTTAAACAAACATTGGGCAGAGATGAAAGGCTATACGGTCGCGTTGCAGTACAATCCATTTCGATTGATTACCGATGGACAGCTTGCAGAGTTACATGGTATTATGGGGAAAGCACCCATATATGACCAACCGGGTAGCAATGCCTACAATACACAGGTAAACAATTACAAGCGAGCGAAAGATGTCATGCAGGCGGCATACGGATTCTCCAATACGAACATGGAAAACTGGTAGACATCAATAATGTAGGTGAGGCTCAAAACTGCAAAGATGTCTTTCCATCGGTAGTTCGCTTCCAAAGCGCGTCTATCCGGAAACGATAGGCGTGCTTCCAAAGCGCGCCTCCCAAATTATCTAAATATATGACAACAGAATTCAGAGTCTGGAGTATCGTCCTTATCAGCTGCATAGGTTCCCGGTTACTCAGCACCATCTACTACATAGAAGATTTAGACAGTCTCCGTTTTGCGCTGAGCATGGTAGACTACGATGTCGCCAAACTACAACCACACTTTCCAGCGTACCCTGTTTTCTGTTGGACTGCTAAACTCTTTTACGTCGTTACCCGCCGTTATGCGTTAGCCTTTTCGTTACTTGGCGGATTGTCAACGTTCTTCATAATCTTATTCACGCTAAAGATTGCAAAGATCCAAAGCAACACATCGCTTGGGAAAATTGCTATCTTTGTGATATTCGCGAATCCCTTGCTCTGGCTGATGGGCAATCGCTACATGCCAGATATCATGGGAGTTGCCTGTCTGTTGGCAAGTCTTTACTTCATGACATCACAAACGGGAAGTCGTAAGCACAATCCATTATGTTGTACCAATTGTGTCGGTTTTCTTATTGCTGGCATTTTGCTTGGAATACGGCTTTCCTATCTTCCGCTTCTGGCACCTGCGCTATTAATACGACTCAAACATCCTGAGCGGTTGAAATACATCATGGTGGGGACTATCGGCATTCTTGTTTGGCTAATCCCATTGTTCTGGATTACAGGATGGAACACGTTAACAACCGTAGCACAGGCACAGGGACACGGACACTTTTCAGATTTTGGTGGCACTGTGTCCACTCATCCTGAATTATGGCTCCGTTTGACAAAAATTTTTGAGAGTATTTGGGCAGATGGATTCGGACTCTACTGGCGTGGTCGTCATCTTATAACCGTTTGCACGGCAATCCTGATCGGGATTATTGTGATTTTCAACTGGCAAACATTGAAGAAATGGATGGCAGAAAAATTTTCTGGGGACAATTCCATACTTCCGAACCCTATTTTCATCGGTTGCACCGTCTATCTCATATGGATATTCTTAGGGCAGAACGTCATCCATAAAAGTCGACACGTTTTACCTTTGTTACCTTTTTTAGCATCCGGTATTGCGTCCGCTTGCAACCGCATGACAGGACCTCCAATCAATCAAGGAAAAGGAAGATTCCGATACATTTTCGCATGGAGTACTGTTACAACCTTTCTTCTTTGTTACAGTTACGTTACGATAAACATAGTTGTTCAACATACGAAACAGACAGCGATCGCTCAGATACACGAATATCTACGGGACAAACAGCTTGAACAGGTTAATCAACTACACGTTGTATCTGTACCACTGATTACATACTACTTGGCCGCTCAAGCCGTGGAAGCAATCTATGTTCCAATACAGAGCGAGGCGGACCTCGCTCAACTTGATGAACTTGAAACCGGATTAGTCGTTATCGGAAGCCACCTATCAAATCGGGAACCGAAAATAGAAAAGACTTTCTATCACAATCCCTATGTGAACCGAATGTGGCCGGAATTATCCTTATTTGAGTATTGAGTTTGTGCAGATGGATCCTTGAGGTATAGAATACAATGGAACCCACTAATCTCCATATCCTTGGCGGCGGACCTGCCGGTTTGACAACAGGCTACTACGCCAAGAAACATAACTTCAATTTTACCATTTTTGAAGCAGGTGAGCACGCCGGTGGAAACTGCAGGACACTCAAGATTAAGGGGGAAAATTGTAAATTTCGTATTTTGCAAAGTGGTGATTTCCGATTTGATACCGGTGCGCATCGTTTCCATGATAAGGATCCACAGGTTACTGAAGAGGTCAGAACCCTCCTCGGAAACGATTTGATGCGGGTAGAAGCACCAAGTGAAATCTTTTTTGAGGGGAAATTCTATCAGTTTCCACTCCATCTGAGCGATTTGACCCAAAAACTTGAGACAAAGACTTTATTGAAAATTATGTGGGAGCAACTACATAACAGTCGTAAGAAATACGCGGAGAACTTCACAGATTTTGCCATCAATCAGTACGGCAAAACGTTGGCAGAACGTTTCCTGCTAAACTACTCCGAAAAGTTGTGGGGGGCACCATCACACAGTCTTTCTACCACAATTGCTGGGAATCGCCTCAAAGGACTGGACCTGAGGAGTTTCCTCCGTTCAGCCCTGTTCGGTACACCACAAAATCCAAACCACTTAGACGGTTCCTTCTTTTATCCGAGGCACGGTATCGGCATGATTAGCGACAAATTGTGTGAATTTATTGGGAAGAGACACATTAAGCTGCAGCACCGAATCAGCCGTTTAATTCATAAAGATGGTAAAATCGAGCATATTGTTCTAAACGATGATATTGAGATACAAGCCTCCACAGTGATTAATACATTACCGTTGACCCTTTCGATACGGATGTTAGATCCATCACCACCACCAGAACTCCGTGCTATTGCAGACAGGATTAAATACCGCCATCTTATGCTTTGCGTCTTCTGTCTGAATCGGGAGGCTTTTTCACCCAACGCCTCACTCTATTTCCCAGGTGAAGAGTTTCCATTCACGCGTTTGTACGAACCCAAAAATAGAAGTACTGAGATGGCACCCAAGGGACAAACAGTTATCGTGTTAGAATTGCCCTGTTACAGCGACGATACCATCTGGAATATGTCAGAAGCGGCTTTGCAAACGAAAGTGTGGGAAGCGTTACAGAACGTTAAAACACTATCCTCAGAAGAGATTATCCACCACCAAACTTACAAACTCCCATTCGCCTATCCTGTGCTCGAAGTAGGCTTTGAAGAACGGGTGAGGCACCTCGTAAAATACTTCGAAACATTCAAGAATCTGCATCTGACTGGCAGAAACTCACTGTTCCGCTATCTACACTTGCATGACCTGTTTAAAGCAGGGAAGGAAGTGATAGAAAAAATTGCAAATGTTTAAGAGTATAGAAACGGATAGAAATCCACAAGTCCTGGTAAAAAACAAAAAATTAGTGCTTTTTCTTGATTATAGTAAAGCCCATAATTAGTTATACACTTTGAGAATATCATCAATAGAAGTATCAGGGTTGTATTGCCGTCTCTGCTTGATGTTTGCGAAATCCTTCTCAATGGGGGTGAACTCCGGGGAATACGGCGGTAAAAATAACAAACTCGCACCGGTTTCAGTCATCAACCGGGCTGTCTCTTTCCCTTTATAGAAGCAGCGTTCTCCAGAATCACAACGTGCGTGTTATCCAGCAACGGACAGAACATCTCTGAGGGTTTCCACGTGTTGAAAACACTCGCATCGCACGCCCCTTCGAAAAGTAAGGGTGCTGTGAAGTGTCCATCCACCCGTACAGCAATCAAAGTTGTCTGTCTATAGCGATGACTCGGCACTTGCTCACGAACACATTGTCCTTTCGGAGCATAAGCATACTGACGGAACGCTTCTCGGGGGAACCCCGTCTCGTCAAGATAAACCGGCTTTCTGCCCTGGGTTTGTGTCTCTTGCTGAAGGGCTGAAAGATATTCTTGGCATTTTACGGGACACTGCTCTTTGTAAGTCGTGGTCTTTTTTTGCGCGTGATACCGAGTTTCGACAGAACATAGAAGATACTGTTTGTGGAAACACCGAAGTGTCTGGCACGTTCGGCGAGGGTGCTATCCGGGAAATCCGCGACATGCTGCCGAAGGGCCTCATAATCCATAAGTCGGGGGCTCTTGGGCCCTGGCTTCTCAGAGGCAAATGGGTCTTCGGCTGCCAACCAGTTATAGATTGTCCGTCTGGAGATGCCAAAGGTGTGTTCCGCGGCGGCTTTCCTGCCCCCTTTATGAATAAAATCCAGCACGCGTTTGCGTCCATCTGTGGAATATGCCATAATTCTAAATGCTAACAGAAATATCAGAAAATGGGAACTTTTCTTCTGTATCTACTATAAGTCCAAAACGACTAATTCCGTTTATTTATCAAACTCACGTTACCTATTGACACCGCGCCCCGGCCCGTTAACCTCGCCGGTGAGAGCAAGGATGCTGGACGCTCAGAAGCCGCGTCAGCGGCACGCGAGGCATCGC
>RKRR01000101.1 GCA_007571305.1 Candidatus Poribacteria bacterium
TTATAGCACCGGGTACACCCCTCTATGTCGCAGAACGATGTTATGTCTATAATAATAGACATAGAAAAACCATTTGGTCTACATTCATCAACGAAAGTATGAGGTATACATGAAGCACATGAAATTGATAGATTTAGATAACAACATAAAGCCATCTGATGCGATTGAACTCAGGCGAGAGTTGCCTGATAACCCTGTTGATCTGTTACTTAGAGATATTCCTTATGCTCGTGTGAATAAAACTTCAAATGGGCTGCGTGTTCTTGAGAAAAAAGAGGCGAATAGAGAAACCTTTGATTTGCAAAGTTTTGCTCACGAAGCGTTTAGAGTTACAAAACGGAATGCGATTATTTTTTCTGGTAAGGAGCAAGTGAGTTCAGTAAAGAGTTTCAGCGATTTATTAAAGTCAGTAAAAAACTCATAAAATTCTATGAAATTAAATTTAACCCAGCCCAAAACTACTTATTGCGTAAACTTTTTTTAAACTTACGTTAATTACCAATTAATCCACCGCTTCATCCGGGTTGTCTGCAGACAGGTCTTCACCACGATGTAGACGGAGTGCGAGGTTCGCCGTCTGCCGGCGCGCCCGTGCTGTCGGTGCATGCGCCGCGAGATAACGTGATGCCGCCACGAGCGTCATCTGTGCGCGTGCTTCGTCCAATTCCTCTGCTTGTTGAAAGGCTGCCTCCAGCATCTGAAAAGAGTGAAACTCCGCATCTTCGCGTAGGAGGATATGACCCAGCCTCTCTAACAATGCTTCACGAGGGTGCCTGAGCGATAGATACCTATAGATGTACATCCCTGCTTTATCCACTTGTGCCTGCGTATCAAGAAGATCAACAAACTCCTCCAAGAGCGTGTCAGCGTCCGTAGGAAGCGTATCGGTTTCCCGACGGTGTTGTGGCAGACGCGCCGCGGGCATATTGAACCACCGATCAAAGTAGATAGCTATCGCACCGTGAAAAATCCCACGGATAATCTCCACTGAAGGCGCGCGTTTTGCACACTGATACAGCGCATTGCAGTAGGTGTAGGTGTGTAGCACTGCTATCCAATCACCAAACTCGTTTTTTGTGTGGAATCGGGCGATGCGGAGTGCTGCAGCATACGTCAGTGTCTGGGTCAATTCAGTGAGCGTTGCCCCCCCTCGGATAGCACACTTGATTGCATCGATCGTTTCAAGTGGCGCATCAGCAAGCAGAATTTCAATCAATGCATCACTGTCTGTCCAGGTATTGTCTTTACTTGCTGCCACGAGATCCTCAAGTTCATCAAAAATTTCTCTAAGGACCGGGACGAAATCAATTGGACTCCGCCAGCGATTCTCTTCCTCTGCGCGTGACGAACTTGCCAACATCCCAACGAGCGTAGGTATTACCTCGTCAGCCTTCTCCCAACCGATGCGCTCAAGGAGTTCAAAAGTTTTATTGATAAAATCGAGTGTATGTCCACCATCTCTATAAAAATGATCTGTTGCCGCCGCTACCATCATATCACAGACCTGTGATTCGGTCGCGCCGTTGGCAATTGCAGTCATAATTGTCCGCTCCGCGCCATCCGCGTTGCGAACTTCAATGAAATAACGGAACCATGTTTTCAACTGCGATAACGAGTGGGCATCTGTTTCGAGTTCTGCCAAGGCAATTCGCGGTGCTGACGATGAGGTCTCATCGGAAACATGGAGTAAGCCTTGATAGAGTGCGAGCACCTTGTCGGCATCCGATAATTTTTCAGCAACGTTTGCCATGCAGGTGAGAATAGTCATCGCGGGTCCCCAACCTGCTCGTCTGCCGCGTGCTCCATAAAGTGCACCAACTTCAACAATAGCATCAGGTGGAGTGTCCAGGGCTCGGAGAGCGATAACCGATTTTGCGAGGATAAGATTGATGCTTTGCTCAAGACCTTCACGGAGTCGCCCCTTCCACCGCTCAATAGCATTTGCACCATTGGCACTGACATCAACATAGATCTTACCGTCCCGAATTTCGATAGGGTAGGGTTGAACGTCATCTGCAAACGGGTGAAAGGTGCAACCACTTGCCAAATCAAACATCGCGTGATGCCAATGACAAATCAGGATGCCATCGTGGACACTTCCACGGTTAAGAGGATAGCCCATGTGTGGACAACGATTGTCCACTGCGAAAACTTTGTCATCGCTTTTTGCCAAAGCAATAGGTTGTCCTCTAACATTGACGGCGATAACGCCTTCGTCAGGAATTTCGGATACCTCTGCGCATTCAACGAATTCTGCCCCACTCTGATGAGGGTTCGGTTCATGTCGTCTCTGTTCAGCCATCGTCCGATACTCCTTTATCTCTATTTTTGTGTAGTCTATTTTAACATAGTCTCTCAGATTTTGTCAAAGTGTTCTTCATTAGCGAAAAATGGCTAATTTCTCCAGATAAGTATACGTCTCTCCTTTTGAAACAACGGAGATATGACAGACATAAACACCTGGGGATACCGCTAGTCCGTAGGAGGTTTGCTGATTCCACCAGGTCCGCCAGATACGTTGATCCAGTCTATCAGCGACCCCTTCGATCCGCTTTATCAGGTTGCCACCTGAATCATAGATAAGTACCTGCATATCTGTTATATCTACATTTGCGGCAACCCGAAATTCGGTTAAGCCATCTGAACGTGCCGGATTAGGAAACACGATCACATCTTCCCAAGCAAATGCCTGCCTGAAAATAACGGACTTCTCGACTGAGACTGCACCGAGCGGATATCGCGCTGTCACGAGAAGAGTATTCTCCCCAGGATGTAATGGCACGGTTGCAGTGTAGGTCTGCGTCTCTCGATCCAAAACCGCCAATATCTGACTCGGATAGACAATAACGTCAATTGGAAAATCTGAACGAAACGTCCCCTTAATTTCCAATTTCCCCTCTTGAGTAGTCGGCGGGACTTCTAATGTTACGTGTGGCATCTGTCGCGTCGGATGGAACATAGATGTGAGCAGGCCGTCCATCGTAACGAGCACCAGTTGCGTTACTTTTCTCACTAAACCGAAATTCACCTTATCCGCTGTATCGTCAGCGGTATGATAGAAAGGATTGGCATCGTAGTTTTGAGAATCCCTCCACGGCGTAGAACTCTCAGTGAGCGTAACGGCATCATAACCCCCATCCCAGAACGATTTGTGGGAAGAAATATCAACGAATTCATCTTGGGTCCGGCGAATCTTCAAACCGATGTTATACCACGTGTTCGCAATTATAAGAGCACGGCTTATCCACGCGGAATCGTTATTGGTAACAATTTCAACAAGGTCGGTTTTCCAATTGAAACCCAACATGTCCAGATTAAAAACACCAACGATCTTTTGGGAAATAGGGTCAGTGTCCCCACTCTCGCCTGTAGTTGAAGCCCTTCGAACATAGGACCGACTCCCAAGAAAACCGAGTTCCTCACCCCCAAAAGCAATAAATCTTATCTCGTGTTCATATTCATAGCGGCTTAAAAGGTAAGCAATTTCCAGCATCGCCGCTACACCTGTCCCATTATCATTTGCGCCCGGGGCAGTGGATGTTAATGGATTCCAATTCGTTTCACGCACAGCCTGCGTGTCATAATGTGCACAGATGATAAAGATACGGTTACTGGGTGAAGTTGACCGCGCCGGTAGGACGGCCGTTATGTTTCTGACACCGCCGGACACCTGCTCACTGACTTTCAAGCGGGGAGAGCGGCGAAACTGACGCATAATGTAATGCACAATGTCATGTGTCGCCTCGCGATGGTGTGAGTTGCGGGTGCGATGTGGTCGTAAGTTATGTTCTGACGAAGGATTTTCCTGTAACGCGATGACCTGTGCCTCAAGCGCATCGGATTGCACTAACGTGAGCAGTTCGTCACCACGACTCAAGGATCTATTGCCCTCTTCTGCCATGATAGGAACGGAAATAGCTAAAACAAGTAGGAAAATTACAAGGCTTTTTAGAGGTGCGTGTAGGCTTCGTCTTAATTGCCTTGACATAAGAACGAAAATTAGGTACCCTATTTTAAGGATTGTTTTATATTATAACCCAACTTGCTACCTGTATGACTTCATACCACGAACACCCTTTTTGCGAAAGATTGGGTGTATTCCATGTGATTTTCGGTGCGAAGGGCACAGGAAACCAACGGTCTCCTATGCTACATAACTGGCAACTTAAGTTATTATAACAGATTCTATTGACATTGTAAATAGGAGAGAACCAAATCATCAGAGCCATCCAATAAACGTAGCCTGCAACAAGAGCGTAGGGTTTTTGCGGATAGGAAGACTGTCAAAGTTCAAACCTACTCCATAAAACCGTAAGGAATAATTAAAAGAATGCCAGCAAATCTACCCCCGACCTACTATAAACTCAAGCACCAGCATGAAGTCGCGAAAACGGATGAAGAGCGGCTGAGCTTATTAGAAGAAATGTTGCGTATCATTCCGAAACATAAAGGTTCAGAAAAGGTGGTTTCTGACCTCCGTCGCCGTATCGCCAGTTACAAAAGAGGTTCTTCAGAAAAAGGAGGTAAAGGAGCCAGCAAAAGGAGTTATAGTGAACACATTCCAAAGCAGGGAGCCGGCCAGATAGTTCTTATAGGCCCCCCGAACGGCGGTAAATCCCAAATTCTATCAAACTTCACGAACGCCAAACCAGAGGTATCGCCAACGCCTTATACGACGACCATGCCAACGATCGGAATGCTACGTTATGAAAACATCCAATTCCAACTCATTGATACACCTTCTATTCTGCTGGACTTCATTTCATCAACAGTCCTGACACTCACTCGCAGTGCTGACTTAGTTCTGCCGATTGTAAGCCTCGCGAGTGATAATCTATTGGATGACCTTGATATGGTGGTGGCGTTTCTGAAAGAGGCAGGCTGCGGAACCTCGGAAAATGGAACTCTTGTTGTCGCCAATCAACTCGATGCCACAGGAGCGGAAGAACGACTGGAAATTCTCAAAGAATTCTACGACGATACGTTCCAAATTCATCCAATTTCTGCCGAAACCGGTGCAGGCAAAGAGACATTATCGCACGTAATCTATACGGAATTGGATATTTTGCGCATTTATCCCAAGGCACCCGGCAAAGCCATAGAACGGGATGATCCTATTGTTCTCCCGATAGGCTCAACCGTGCTTGATGCCGCTATGGAGTTACACAAAGATTTTGCGGAATTCAGGTTTGCCCGAATCTGGGGACCCCAATGGCACGATGGCCAGTCTGTCAGTCGCAACGATGTCATTCACGATGGGGATGTGGTTGAATTTCATTTGTAATTCCTCTACAGTAAGGTGGGTATAGATGTTGAAACGAAAGACGACTTCTCCATATTTCATATACTCACTCATTATACACGTTACACTGTTATTCGTTATGTGGTGGGTGGCTCCCCAGCAAGTTCCCGTACTGCCATTCTATGACGAGATAGACGCTTTGATAACCCACGTCGAGCGACCGCCACTCCCGATGAAACAACCGATCGTTGTTGAACCTGTCGCACCCGTTATCGTCGAAAAAGAGAAACCCAAACCACCACTGAAACCGAAAGCAGGTTTAAGCGCAGCATGGCAATTGGAAGTTCCAGAGGTTTCAACATCCGAAGCACGCAGACAGGAAAACACAAGTCAAACACGACAGATCGGAGATGGATTATCACAATTGAATCCTGTCGTAGGGAAGCCAATAGGTTATGCTCCTGAAAACCGATTAACAGTGAAATCACTTGATCAGCCAACCGTGTCCCTGCCTTCCACTCCCGAAACAGACTACATGGCACCGCAAGGGGAAACCAATCCGGTTCCTTTAGGTACCAATAGAACCTTACTAAATGGTGCCTCGCCAACTGTTGATGCACCGGAGATTCACTACGGCAGCGAACGCGGGGATGCGCTCCGGGCTACTGGCATGGGCAATTCTTGGGGAGGCGGAGGCACCTCCGGCGGTGCCAATGTCGGAGGCGTTTTCGTCTCTATGATGAAAGATATTGCCCGTACGCTTGCAGAATCCAGTGTGACGAAAAAAGTTGATGTTGTTTTCGTTCTCGATGAGACGGCCAGTATGACAGATAACATCCGTGGGATTCGAGCCTACGTCGATTTTCTATTTGAGGCGTTTGAACGGGAAGGACATGATGCCACTTTTGGGCTGGTGACCTTCACAGATGAAACACAAAAATATGGACGTACTGACGATCTTGGGACATTCAAAAACTGGCTTTTTAAAATAGGCGTTGACGGTGGTGGGGACATCGCAGAAGCCGGGTTAGACGGACTTATGACTGCGGTAACAGAGACCAAATTCCGAAAAGGTGCGCAGCGGTTCATTGTGCTCGCGAGTGACGGTGCTTTCCATGATGCCGACTACGATGGAAAGTCTGCTTATAGCTTGGATCAAGTTATTGAAACCCTACAAAACGCACAAGTTCGCGTTGATGTGATCGGAATTGATTATTTACCGATCCGACAGATCGCGCTTGCTACAGGTGGGACATGGCGCGCTATTCCCGGTAGAGGATATCTGGAATACATACCGCCACTCACTTTGACAGTGAAGTTATTCTCCAAATTAGGCACACTCAACCTTGAAAACGGGCTGATGGATGATAAAATTACCGTCTATATCAATAACCCACCTCGCCCTAAGCAACTTACCTTGATATGGAAAGTCCTTAACCCTTTAGGAGAAAGGTGTTACGGGCCATTCACTGAGAAAAAAATTATCCCAGATGATAGTTCAACAGTCGTAGAATTGAGACCGGTCCTGGACAGGGGAGTTTTTCTGACAATGCCCGGAGTTTATACTATCATCTACCGACTTGAAAACGATCACGGACATCAAAGTATCCTGCGCCGGACATTAACGTTTTAACCCAAGCTGCCAGTTTGTAACATAACCTGTTAGGGTGTGCATCTTCGAGCGCAAAATACCCACAGCGGACACTAAGAACTGCTGCGGATCCTGAGCATTTTTCAATGAAAAATGGGACTGGATGCCTAAAATCTTGTGAGTAGCAACTTGCGTTAAAGTTTTGACTTTAACATGCCCATCACTGTTGGAACGATCTGTAGCAGGGAATTTCGAATATTAAACCAAAACCTAAGCCTACAACAACGGGACAGGCGACTCGAATACGAGAACCCTTAAATTCACAGACACTATGACTTACCCGCAAGGTAAAATTAAAAACCAGATTTTTGAACAGTGCCGCCGTCATTTTAATGACATCGTTGCTATCCGAAGGGACATACATCAGTATCCTGAATTGGGGTTTGATGTACACCGCACAGCGGGTATCGCTGCCGATGCCCTGGATGCACTCGGAATTCCTGTCAAAACTGGCATTGGTAGGACAGGGGTTGTCGGAGATTTGGAGGCTCCGGGGGCAACAAGACGTATCGCCTTACGTGCAGATATGGACGCGCTTCCGATTCAAGAACTCACTGATGTTCCCTTTAAATCTAAGATCGATGGAAAAGCACACCTCTGTGGACACGATGCACACACGGCGATGCTTATCGGCACAGCCCGAATCCTATCAGAACTCCGAAATAGCCTCAAAACACACATCAGGTTTATTTTTCAACCGAGCGAAGAGGCATTACCCGGCGGTGCACCAGCGATGATCGCAGACGGTGCATTGGAAGACGTAGATGAAATCTACGGGATCCATGTCTTTCCACTCTTTGCTGTTGGAGAATACGCTACATGTCCTGGCCCAATGCTCGCACAATCTGACACCTTTCAAATTACACTCACCGGCACAGGTGGCCATGCCGCGTTCCCACACCTCACTGTCGACCCAATTGTAATGAGTGCGCAGTTTGTGACAGCTGCTCAGTCTATTATTTCAAGAAACGTGAACCCATTAGATTCGGCGGTCATCAGCGTCACACAACTCCATGGAGGAGATGCAAACTTGCAGAACGGACTTGCAGGGGCAGCACTTAACGTCATTCCTCCTAAAGTCCTGATCGGTGGGACAGTACGCACACTTCAAAAAGCTGTGCAGACACGAGTTCGAGGACAATTAGAGCGCACGCTCGCGGGATTAACAGACGCACACAACGCAACTTATACATTCGACTACCAAGAAGGGTATCCGGTAACTTACAACCATGAACCCTGTGTCAACACAGTTATATCCACAGCACAAGGATTAGTTGGGGAGGATAATCTCGTATTCCCAATGTCTCCGATACTGGGGGGTGAGGATTTCGGGTACTACTCACAAAAAATTCCAGCGTGCTTCGTGATGGTAGGGGCAGGTGATGAGGAGAAAGGCATCGTGAATATGTGTCACCACCCACAGTTCGATATTAACGAAACCTGTATGATTTACGGTATGGCATTGCTCACAAATCTCGCGATGCTGTAATACTTTGAAGTCTTTGGGAAATCTGGAACGATGGATCTGAAGAAGGATAATTCTGTGTCGACACACAATCCGCAGCCACATTCGTCACTCGGCACCCTCACGTTGATGTTCACCGACATCGAAGGTTCAACACTCCTTTGGGAGGCGCAGGGCAATGAGGTTATGACGGAGGTCCTCAATACGCATAACACGATTTTGCGGACTGCAAATTCGGCATGGGGTGGCACAGAGATGGGAAACGAAGGCGATGCTCTTTTCTTTGCTTTTCCTACGGCTAGTGCGGCCGTTATGTGTGCGCTTGAGATACAGCTAGTACTCAATGCATATCAATGGCATGAAGATATCAAGCCGTTACGTGTCCGTATCGGTATCCACACAGGTGATATGATTCTATTGGATGACAAGTATCACGGGATGGCTGCAAATCTTGCCAAGCGAATTACGGACGCAGGACATGGTGGACAGATCCTGCTCTCCGCTGTAACGCACGAACTCGTTAAAACACAATTTCCACCCGGCAGTTTTGTTTCCCTCGGCACACATCGGCTAAAAAACATTCAACATCCAGAATCGATTTTTCAATTTCTTGCCCCGCGGGCTTCCATTTTAAAAATTACGAGTGAAGAAAGGTGGCAAGAAGTCTTCAACAAAGAGGGGCAAGAAAACATATCGCTGGATGATAAATCTGCAGACCGACCTCTTATTCCCAAACTACAAACCGAGTTTCCATCCCTGAAAACTGTTAGCAATTTACCCAATAACTTACCAGCACCTATCAACAGTTTCATCGGTAGAGAAGCCGAAGTCCGTCGTATTGTAGCGTATTTTACCGATGGACAGGAACGACTGGTGACCCTGACTGGACCTGGAGGTATCGGAAAAACGCGCCTTGCCTTACAGGTTGCAACGGAACTGCATGACACTTATCCTGAGGGTGTATGGTTTATTGCGTTAGCTGATTTGAAACAACCTACGCACGTTATCACGGAGATCGCGACGGGACTCGCTATTCCATTGAAACCAACGCAGGATGTCATGGAACAGGTGGTTTCATATCTTTTAGGAAAAACTCTTCTGTTGGTATTGGACAATCTTGAGCACTTGATGGAAGCCTCTCAAGATGTCAAAACCTTATTGCTCAGATGTCCGACCCTACACTGTTTAATCACATCACGGGAACCCTTAAAGATCGCAGGTGAACAGCGATTTGTCGTGCCTCCTTTATCTGTTCCGTCTGAAGATGTAGATGATGAAGATCTCTATCATTATGAAAGCGTCCAGCTCTTTTTAGCGCGAGCAGAAGCAGTCGCGCCGGACTTTCAACTCACAACGGACAATGCCAAAGCGATTGGCGCGATTTGCCGTATGGTTGATGGACTCTCCCTCGCGATTGAGTTGACCGCAGCGCGCGTCCGGGGTATGCCCCCACAACACATTCTTGATCGCTTAAGAGCCCTCCTTGATAACTCACTCTCAAACAAGCCATCTGCCCTTCTTTCAACCAGTAACCGGGATGTGCCAGCGAGGCACCAAACCCTTAATGCGGTGATTGACTGGTCCTACAAACTTTTAGAGCCAGAAGAACAACTTCTACTTTGTCAACTCGCGTTTTTTTCAGGCGGATTTTTCTTGGAAGCCGCTGAAACTATCTGTAATTCAACTTGTGTTCAGGTAGAGCAGGATTTGCCCTATACAGAAACGATTGATCTCATTTTTAATTTGCACGATAAATCGTTACTCGTGACTGAAGAACATCTGACGCGAACCCGCTATCGACTTCCCACTCCGTTACAATTGTATCTTCGGGAGAAGCAACACTCCACCGGATTCAGAGAGGCACATGCCCACTATTATCTTACGTTAGCAAAAGAACAAAATAGAAAATTAGAAGGGCCTGAACAGAGCAAGGCACTCTCAGAGATGGCGATCGAACTTGATAATTTTCGTGCCGTTTTTAGGTGTGTGCAGGAGAACAATGAATGGCTTTTGTTCGCGCAGCTTGCTGTCGCGCTCTCTGAGTTTTTTCATATACGGGGGTTATGGAACGAAGGATTGGACTGGTTGCAACAAGCAGAAACCGAATTGCGTCAGCGACTTGGCGAACATCAGGAATTAGAAGTCCTGTCCGGAAGGGATGAAAGGTCGTTCCAGTTGACAATAGCGGATCTTCGGGTGGCTCTTGCAAAATTCTATAATGAACGACAGGAGTGTGAAACTGCTCGACAATTATGCGAAAACGCCTTACAAGTTTTCAGAACGATCGGGCAGCAATTCGGTGTCGTCAAGGCATTAAATTGCCTCGGCAGTATCGCAAGGTATCAAGAAGAACTTGAAGAGGCAGATACACACTTTACGGAGGCCTTAGAAATCGCGGAGGTATTGGGTGACAAATGGCATATCGCTTTTGCTCAAAACAATCTGGGACTCACAGCATATCAGCGTCGTGATTTTGAGGAGGCGAAACTGCATTATACCGAAAGCTTGCGCCTCTCTCGTGAACTTGGAGACAAACGAGCGATTGCCTATGCCCTGAGTAACCTCGGGAAAACCGTAAACCAACAAGGTCTACGGGAGGAAGCGCGACGGTATTATACAGAAAGTCTACGGCTCACCCGTGACCTCTCTACTTCCAACGCCGGGCTCCCTTATTTATTGGATAGCCTTGGCAAGGTAGCACTCCGTCACGGTAAACACGAGGAAGCGAGGCACTACTATACGGAAAGTCTGGAGTACCGCAAGGAGAAGGGAAGCCGCCGTGAGATCGCAGACTCGCTTTATCAATTCGGACAGTTGGCTCACAGGGAAGGCGAATTTGAACAGAGTTTGCGCATCTTTCTTACGGTCGCGTCAATCTACTCGGAAATAGGCGCGACAATGCCGTTTTATGTAGGGGCAGTGAATAACGCTATCAATGCATTAGCGGTAGAACTCGGCAGTGAAAAGGTTGAAAAACTCAAATTAGAGATGGAAACGCGAACGCTTGAGGAAATAGTTAACACGTGTCTATCCCGATAAGGCTGCGCAAGCACAGCATCGAGATATGGCATTCAGCAAAAATGGACACGACAATGCAACAACGAGTCATCTTTTTTCTTTTTTTATTTTTATTTTCTCATCTTACACTCGGAGGTCGTCTATATACTTTCGCTCAGGTCGAAACTCCCGCGATTACGCCAAACGTGATTCCCGCGTTAGATCCAGTCGAAGCCGCGCATGACCATTACCACGAGCGACGGTATACGGAAGCGATTAAAGGGTACGAGGATTTGATTGAAAATGGTCTACCGAAGAGTGACGGGACTTATATCCCGCTTCGGCAAAGTCAAAAGGACTCGATTCGGTTGATGTTAGGACAAAGTTACGCCAAGGTCGGCGAGGATCCTGCTGCACAGCGAATTTTTAAAGAAATTGTTGACGAAAATCCGAACGGTTCTTATGCGACACAGGCTGTTCATCGGTTGGGAAACCTCTACTGGCAGCGTTATCAGTTCAGAGAAGCAATCAGACAGTGCCAACAGATTCTCAAGCAACACCCCAATACGACTTCCGCAGCGACAGCCGCCTATCTCCTTGGAACATATCAGCAATCAGAAGGTAAATCCGAGGAAGCAATGGAGAGTTACAAGTACTTTCTTGATAATTTTCCAAACTCACCTTACCGCGTGAGTGCTTTCAATAGCCTATCCCAGCTTTATATGACCAACCAACGCTACACAGAGGCTGAGAAACTGATTCAAGAACGCATGCGACACTCTCCGGATGATATTACGTTGTTGGAACAATTGGCAGAACTCTACCAGCACCAGAACGCCTATCCGAAGGCACTCGAACTCTATCGGAGAGCAATTGAACGAGATCCGAATAATACGAATCTCCGTAGGAAATTAGGCGCGCTCTACGCCGAAATTGGTAAAACCACACAAGCAGTAGCCGAATGGGAAAAAGTAACCGCAGACGAGGCAAATCAAGCAGGTCAACAGAAACAACTTGGCGCAATCTATCTCTCCCATAAGATGTATCCAGAAGCAATCTCCGCATATCAGCAAGCCATACGTTTAAGTCCAACAGACAGTTATCTCTATACGCAATTGGCAGCAGCGTACAAAATCCAAGGACAAATTGAACAAGCCGCCGAAGTCTATATTGATGCTTTGCAAAAGGTGGGGCTTACGGGAAATCAACGCGAAACGATCTGGAGTGCCATGCAGGAAATCTATGAGGGGCATCACTACAAACCAATCCATGATAAACTCGTCGCCCGACTTGAGAAACAATGGGCACAAAATCCACAAAACGCCAACATCGCTATGACCTTGGGAGAACTCTATTTCCATGCTGGAAAGGTGTCCCAAGCACTTGAGACATTTACACAACTCCATCGAAGCTATCCGACTCACACTGATATAGCATTAGAGGCATACGCACGAATGTTGGAGCGCAACGAGAAACCACAAGCCATAGATTTCTATAAGGCATTGATAGCAGGCTCGCCGGACAGCACACGTATAAGAAACGTCCGTTCTCAACTCGCGGCACTCTACCAAAAAATGGAGCAGTGGAACGATGCCATCACGGTTTTGGAAGAGTTGGTTTCCAACCGCGAGGCTTCTGTCAAAAATAGATTGCTACTCGGACAGCTGCAACTGCACGGTGTTCACGCCCCGAAGATCGCTCAGGAAACTTTCCAAACCTTACTCACACAACGTTTGGTTACGACCCAATTGGTAGAAGCACAATTAGGATTGGCAGAATGCCATGTCTTGTTGAAACGCTATACACTTGCAAGAGAAGTCCTCGAACCGATCGCCAACCGTCCCAACCGTTTCCGTGCCGTTGCCCGCAAACTGATGGGTGATTCCTATTTCTTTTCTGCCGATTTCGACCAAGCCACCAAAGAATACAACGAAGTCATCCGAATCTCAAAATCTGATCAGCTCACAAACGATGCCCTTGAGCGGATAGTCCTCATCCAAAATCATGCCGATTACCTCAAAATTCCACTCACGGATTATGCTACTGCTGTGCAATTCTATCTAAGCGGAGAGACTGCGGAGGCACTACGGCAGTGCGAACGGACCCTTGAAACCTATCCACAAGCGACTATCGTTGATGCGGTGTGGCTTCTCATCGGTGACATCTATCGCGAAGAGGCGAAAGATACTGAAGCGATCAGTGCCTACGAACAGGTCGTTGCGCGGGAGAGTCTCACCGTCCCGAAGGCACTTGTCAATATCGCCGAAATTTACCGACAAAAAGCCGACTATGCCAACGCTATTGCCGCCTACACCAGGCTTATTACGGACTACCCTGAAAATGTTATCGTCGTCCATGCTCGCCAGCAACTTGATGAAATTATGAAACTGATGAATCGTCAGTGATCGGAAGAAACCATCAGCCATCAGTAAAAGGTTTCTGGTGAACTCTTACTTCGAAGCAACCCTCTTGTTGACTGCTGACAACTCTTGCAATATAGCCTCGACTTATGGTAAAATTAACCTAAGTTGCCACCTTGTAGCATAACCTGTTAGGTTGTGCAGCTTCGGCGCAGGAGCCCCACGGTTTCCTATGCTACGGAATGCTGCGGATCCTGAGCGTTTTTCAATAAAAAATAGTAGATGCATCTCTAAAATTGTGTCCGTAGCAACTTGGGTTAAAATTATAAGAAACAATCGTATAAAGGAGTTAGCAGATGCCCCATCCTGCTCACAATTTATTTAATACACACCGAACCCTTGAAAGCGATGGGTTTGCGTGTACCTATTATTCGCTTCCTGCCTTGGATGAAGCTGGTATCGGATCAACAACCACCTTGCCTGTCAGTCTCCGCATTTTACTCGAATCATTACTGCGAAATTATGATGGGCACCAAATTACAGAAGAGAATATTATAAATTTGGCAAATTGGGACGCGCACGCTCCAAAAGCCTTGGAAATTCCCTTCAAACCGGCACGTGTCGTCGCACAAGATTTCACAGGTGTTCCACTCGTTGTTGATATTGCAGCGATGCGTTCTGCTGTTGCAGAACTTGGCGGTGATGCTGGTATGATAGAACCCCTTGTTCCTGTTGATTTAGTCATCGATCACTCTATCCAAGTTGACGCTTACGGCTCAGAGAACGCATTTCAATTTAACACGCAACGGGAATTTGAGCGTAACAAGGAACGCTATGAGTTCCTCAAATGGGGACAGCAGGCGTTTGAAAAATTCAATATCATCCCACCCTCTATCGGCATTGTACATCAGGTGAATCTGGAATATCTCTCCAAAGTCGTTATGACAGAAGATTCTGTTGCCTATCCGGATACCGTCGTAGGTACTGACTCACATACCACAATGATTAACGGTTTAGGTATCGTCGGGTGGGGCGTAGGTGGCATAGAAGCGGAAGCCGCGATGTTGGGGCAACCTGTTTATATATTGACTCCTGAAGTCCTCGGCGTTCATTTAAAAGGTGAACTTCGTGAGGGGGTGACCGCAACAGACTTGGTGCTTACTGTGACGCAACGCCTCAGAGCCGCTGCGGTCGTTGATAAGTTTGTAGAATTCTTTGGGTCAGGTGTGGAAGCACTCTCTCTACCAGATCGAGCGACACTTTCTAATATGTGTCCAGAATACGGGGCAACTATCGGATTTTTCCCATCCGATGCAGAGACGATGCAATACCTCCGTCTCACTGGGCGCGACGAAACACACGTTGATATGGTAGAAGCTTATCTCAAAGCCCAAGGTATCTTCGGTATCCCACGTCTTGGAGATGTTACGTACTCTGATGTTCTTGAAATCGATCTCGCCGATATTGAACCGAGTATTGCCGGTCCGAAACGACCACAAGATCGGATCGCTTTGTCGGATGTCAAAAATACTTTTACTGAACTCCTCGCACGCCCCATAACTGAAGATGGATTTGGTGTAACAGAAGGCGTAGACGATAGCGACGGCATACCCCATGGAGCGGTTGTTATCTCGGCAATTACCAGCTGCACAAACACAAGTAACCCTTCCGTGATGATCGGCGCGGGATTACTCGCAAAAAAGGCTGTTGAAAAAGGATTGCGGGTCCCTGATTACGTTAAGACTAGTTTAGCTCCCGGTTCGCGCGTCGTCACCGAATATCTACAGAATACCGGTCTATTGCCCTATTTAGAAGAACTTGGCTATAACGTCGTCGGTTACGGATGCACGACCTGTATCGGCAATAGTGGACCGCTTAACGACGTGGTTCAAGATGCAATCGACACCGGAAATCTCGTTACCGCAAGCGTTCTCAGTGGAAATAGAAACTTTGAGGCACGTGTGCATCCAGAGATAAAAGCTAATTTCCTCATGTCCCCGCCACTCGTCGTCGCATACGGCATCGCAGGGCGGATCGCTATTGATTTCACTACTGAACCTCTTGGACGCAATGACGCAGGGGAGGCTGTCTACCTAAAGGACATTTGGCCCACCCGCCAAGAGATCTCTGAGATGATCGCTGCCGCAGTCGATAGACGGACATTCCGAGAGATGTATGAATCAATCGGTAATCAAGCCCCGGAATGGGAAGAGCTCGCTGGGGCAACGGGAGTTCTTTATCCGTGGAACGAGAGAAGCACCTATGTCCAGCACCCTCCCTTCTTTGAAGGTTTTGCCCGCGAACCTGTGCCTATCTCAGATATTGTGGATGCCCGTATTCTCGGTATCTTTGGCGATTCTGTCACCACCGACCATATATCCCCAGCAGGTGCGATCGCAGCTGCAAGCCCTGCAGGAGAATATCTCCAAGAACGCGGTGTCGAAATACGAGACTTCAATACTTACGGATCCAGACGTGGTAACGACCGTGTGATGAGCCGCGGCACGTTCGCCAATCGGCGTGTCCGGAACCTAATGACTCCCGATATAGAAGGCGGATATACGGTTCAGTATCCTGAAGGCACACAAACGACTATCTACAAAGCGGCACTCCGCTACAGCGAAAACGAGGTTCCAACCGTTATTTTCGCTGGACAGGACTACGGTATGGGAAGTTCTCGTGACTGGGCTGCAAAAGGCCCCAAACTCTTGGGAGTCAAGGCTGTTGTTGTAGAGAGTTTTGAGCGCATTCACCGGAGTAATCTCATTGGGATGGGAGTCTTGCCACTACAATTCAAGTCGGGTGAAAATGTCCAAACGCTTAACCTCGACGGAAGCGAGATTATCAGCATCACAGGTTTCGCAGAAGATCTCCAGCCGGGACAGATGGCAACGCTGAACATCGTCCGTGCAAACGGTGAGATACAGACAACTGAGCTGCTAATCAGAATTGACTCTCTTGTAGAAGTAGAGTACTACAAACATGGTGGGATTCTGGATTACGTCATTCGGGATTTCCTATCTACCTAACCCATCCTCCCAACTCTGGTAGTTGTGGTTTCCAACCGCGCCTACCAGTGGAAAGCGTTTAACTACCGTCCATGGACCACACGCAAATCTAATCGGGCATCAACATTATCGGAGACAGCGTTTGTCCAATCTACATCGTCAATACTCTGTAGGCTCATGAGCGCAACGTTCACCAATGGATTAGAAATAGAATAGTTGAGTAAAAAACTGTCTACATCAACATTCGCCATCTCATTGGGGAAGCAGTGGTTCATAAGATTCTGGAACGCATTACTGGTGGTAGAGCGCATCAGTACAATCCCCATATCCTGTGCGACAGCATCTGGGATGACACCACGTCTGCCAAACGCATCACAGGTGCTCTGATACATGAGGTTGTAATGGATTTGCATCATGTCAAACTCACCTGTGGCAATCAGTTGCTCAGTGCCACCGGAGGGACCGTCTGCCGAAAATCCGATAAATCGGACCTTTCCTTCTTCTTTGAGTTTGAGGTACGCTGCCAACCCACCATCGTTTAGAATTACTTTTGTATCGTCCGCGTAGAACCATCCACCATGGAATTGCAGGACATCAATATAATCGGTGCCGAGTCGTCGGAGGCTGCCCGCTACGTCAGCGGCGATGCCATCTGGGTCATAGGCTTCCGTCTTAGTGGCGACGATACACGATTCCCGCCGTCCAGCAATTGCTTTACCGATAATTGTTTCGCTGTAGCCACCTCCATAATCGGGAGCGGTATCGAGATAGTTGAGTCCGGAATCCATAGCGTAATGGAGCATGTTGACGAGTGATGTTTCATCGTGTTCCGGGCGGACCCTACCACCTCCATATCCGATCTCTGATACGCTAAGTCCTGTTTTACCGAGTGTACGATATTGCATATTTTTCACTTTTCCTTACGGGAGAATAACGTGAATTTGGGTTTTTGACGTGCTTCCCTCATGTCTGTGCCGTTGTCGCAGGCGATGGAGTTTGTCCTGTGCGTAAGCGGAAATCACACGAAATCCATCTGCGAAGTGCGGTTTTTATTCCCGCGTATCGTGCGGTTGCTCGGTTTGGCACAATGTTCCCCAAATAACTCCTCAACCTGTTCAATAACCTGCGGTTCATTTGCTACACTATACTTTTGCGCACACCGTGCGATAACCTCACCGTAACGAGGGCTCATCAGACGCAGAATCAGATCCAAATCCCCTTTGTTCGCACGAGCAATTTCTTGAAGTCTTTCCAATTTCTCTACATTCTCAATATCAGACTCTGGAATCGTTACTTCAAGAGCAGATGTCTGTTGTTCACTAACAGACTCAATATCTATTACCCGATCCGCCTGTATCTGGCGTTCTTCCCTCTCGGTGTCGCCATTTTCAGATCTCCGATTCCTACTGTTCTGATTAACATTGACCTTCCCACGAATCCAAACTATCCTACCTTCAACGAGTTCTCCCGCTTTTTTGTACGCCTCTGGGAAAATAACAACCTCTATCGCGCCTTCCAAATCCTCTAATCCGACTACCGCCATAGGATCCCCTTTTCTGGTGGTGATATTTTTAACATCCGTTACCATTCCCGCCACATCAACTTCGGAATCAATACGGTGTTGGATGAGGGTTTGGGTACTTGCGCTCGTGTAGTTTTCAATGATGTCGCTATATTCTTCAAGTGGGTGTCCGGAAACATAGAAACCGAGTTGTTCCTTTTCACGCATAAGCCGTTCCAACGGATCGTACTTCGGAGCATCAGTAAGTGTTACAGTCGCTGTTGGCATTTCCTCCCCATCGCCAAAGAGACTCATCTGTCCGCGGGCCCGTTCTGCTTGCGCGTTTTGGGCCACTCTCATGATATTGTCTAAGTTGACGATGTGTTGTGCGCGGTGTCCTTGGAGTGAATCAAATGCTCCGCTCAGAATTAAGCTTTCAACAGCACGTTTATTAACCTGTTTTATATTCACACGTTCACAGAAATCCACTAACGATGTAAATGAACCCCCTTTTTCTCGAGCTGCCACGATTGCATCTATCGCGTTATCGCCAACACCTTTGACAGCAACAAGTCCGAGGCAAATATCGTTGCCATCTACCGTGAATTCTCGCCTGCTGCTATTGACATCCGGCGGTAAAAGATTGATCTCTATTTTCAGAAATTCAGCAAGTTTCTTACATTCGGTACGGTATCGGGTGATCTTCGACGAATCGCCTGCCTCTCCCGTCATCATCGCTGCCATGAATTCGTGTGGATAGTGCGTTTTCAGATACGCCATGCGGTACGCTAACATCGAATACGCAACGGTGTGTGATTTGTTGAAGGCGTAACGCGCGAATGGCTCGAGCAGTTCAAATATCCTTTCCGCCTCTTTTTTCACGATGCCGTTTTCCGATGCACCTTCAATAAATTTATCACGTTGTGCTTCGAGCAGTGCCGCGTCCTTCTTTCCCATAGCGGAACGGAGTATGTCTGCTTCACCGAGAGTGAACCCCGCCATATCACGAGCGATTTGCATTACCTGTTCCTGGTAGACACACACACCGTAAGTATCCTTGAGAGCATCCTTAAGCGATTCGTGAATGTGTTCTACAGGCTTGAGTTTATTCTTTCGATCAATGAACTGTTGCATCATACCGCTCTCTAATGGACCTGGACGATAGAGAGCGGGAATCGCAGAGAACTGTTCAAAGTTATCAGGCCTGAGTTGCGTGACAACCCGATACATACCGGGAGAGGCTTCCAATTGGAATAAACCGTTAATCAGCCCTTTACTGAGTAGAGAATACGTTTTTTCATCATCAAAAGGTATCTCTTCCAACTTGATCTCTTTACCGTGGTTCGCCTTAACCATCTGTAGGCAATCGTATGTCTCCGTAAGACTCCGAAGTCCAAGAGAATCGAATTTAACGATGCCGACATCCTCAACTGTCTTACCTTCAAACTGTGTTGCGACTTGATCGTGTCTATCCTTAAATAACGGGACGTAGTTTGTCAACGGACCGTTTGAGACAACGATTGCAGAGGCATGGCAAGAGACGTGCCGTTTCATCCCTTCGACGGATTTGCTGAGATCCATCAACTCTCTATTTTCAGGACTGTCAGCGAGTTTCTGAAAGTCAGGCACCTGCTCTAAGGCTTCATCAATCGTTATTCCAGGGGTAGATGGAATAAGTTCTGTTAACTTTTCAACATCTGCGAGAGGCACTTCAAGAGCGCGTCCAACGTCCTTTATGGCAGCCTTTGCTCCCAAGGTCGCAAATGTGGCGACTTTGCCGACAGAATCTTCACCATATTTATTTCTCAGGTAATTAATAACATGCTCACGAGCACGATCGGCGAAGTCAATATCGATATCCGGCGGACTAATACGTTCAAGATTTAGAAACCGCTCAAAAAGGCAGTCGTAATCCATCGGATTGAAAGTAATTACATCAAGTGCGTAAAGCACGAGGCTGCTCGCGGCGGAACCGCGTGCAGAGAGTGGATACCCCTGTTCGTGAGCGTATTGAACGTAGTCCCACACAATGAGGAAATAACCAGAATAGTCGGTTTTGCTAATAATATCCAGTTCGTAATCGAGTCTTTGTCGAATAGGTTCGGAGAGCTCACCGCCATATTTTTTCTTTAAGCCTTGATAGCAGAGATATTTGAGGTAACTATCATTTGTGTGACCTTCAGGAACCTTGTATTCCGGCATCACGTTTTTGCCATAATCGAGTTCAAGGTTGGACCGATTCGCAATCTCAAGCGTGTTGCTGATGGCTTCTGGTGGGTAATCCTTGAGGACCTCACGCATTTCATCAACGTTCTTAAAATAGAAATGGTTATCAAACCGCAACCGGTTTTGCTCTTTGACAGTCCTCTTCGTCTGGATACAAAGGAGTACATCGTGCATCTCATGGTCGGATTTGCGGAGGTAGTGGCAATCGTTTGTGGCAACGAGCGGAAGGTTGAACTCTTTCGCCAATTGAACCATCACTGGATACGCTTCAAGTTCTTTATCAATGTAGTGGTTCTGCACCTCAACGTAGAGGTTACCTTTCCCCATTATCTCCATCAGTGTTTTGAAGTTTTGGATGCCCTCTTCCCGCCGATTTGAACAGAGGAGTTGTGGTACCTGTCCTTGGATACACCCTGTCAATGCGATAATCCCAGCATGATATTCACGCAAGATTTCCATGTCGATGCGGGGTCTACTGTAAAAACCCTCAGTGTACCCCAATGATATTAATTTTAGGAGGTTCTGGTAACCCGTTGCATCCTCTGCGAGTAGTGTAAGGTGATAGGGACCGCCCTGTCCCTTCCCTCGCGTCAGTCGACTACCGGGGGCAACATACACTTCACACCCAACAATTGGCTTGACCCCTGCCTTTTTCGCTTTACTATATAATTCCCATGCCCCGAACATGTTGCCGTGGTCAGTCAGTGCGACAGCAGGCGCGTTATTTTCGACTGCCCAATTGACCATATCCTCAATACGACACGCGCCATCTAACATGCTATACTCGCTATGATTGTGTAAATGAACAAATTCGGTTGCCATCTTTCCTCCAATGTTTAAATTTGACCGATAAAAGTATTAAGAATTACGCAATAAGTAGTTGAATACTTGTATTTAGCAGGTTTTTGCTTGTTTTAATCATCTAAAAGTGCTTTAATATAAGTAAGGAAATAGGGTGGCGGACACCACCCTATTAAACCTAATAAAAGCGAGGTTGCTTTTTTAGGATAACGCTTATTTATGTTATACACGATTTACCAGAAAAAAGCAACCTCTTTTTATTTACAGGAACATTTCTGATGAATTTATAGTAGATACGGAAAATAAGTTCACGTTTTATGAGATTTCTATTAGCATTTAGAATTATGGCATATTCCACAGATGGACGCAAACGCGTGCTGAATTTCATTCATAAAGGGGGCAAGAAAACCGCCGCGGAACGGACGTTTCGCGTCTCCAGACGGACAATCTACAACTGGTTAGCAGCCGAAAACCCATTTGCGTCTGAGAAGCCAGGGCCCAAAGGATCCCGACGTATGGACTACGATGCTCTTGAGCAATACGTCGCGGATTTTCCTGATCACACCCTCGCCGAATGTGCCACACACTTCGGTGTTTCCACAAACGGCATCTCTTCTGCGTTGTCAAAACTCGGTATCACGCGAAAAAAAAGACAACGACCTACAAAACGTGAGTTTGATAATAAATTTCTGAATTTTTTGTAGAAAGAGAACCCTTTTGGTATAATGAAGGTATCACACTTCCATCACCCAAAGGAGTTCTCTG
>RKRR01000065.1 GCA_007571305.1 Candidatus Poribacteria bacterium
TTGATAAATACTCCGACACGACAGGTGCTAAACTTACTGGATTCTCACATTTCATAAACGCCGCTAATGCAATATAAACTTTTAGAAATGGTATAAGACAGGCTTTGAATTTCTGCATAAACGTAGTTTCTAACTCTCCAGTAGCCTGCCATGGGCATCGCGCCCCGCCCCCGAGAGGCATTGAGAAGTACTTTCGCATCTGTCAAGCGTTGACGACTGGCTTCAGCAAGTTCACTGATTTCATTGTGTAAATTACAGTTCATACAAGTAAGTTCTTTTGTTCTGTCCTTTGCGGGCCATTGGGTGATCCGAGAGATATAGACAACTTTATATGTCACATTTTTTCATCCGTGCCAACTACCAATTAAAGACTCACAGAAAACACCTCAATTTTGCTTGTGTCAACCCACCTCACAACGACACGCAGCTTCCGGACAAAACTGCAGAAATAGATACTATTGGCAACATCTTCACCAAGCCAGCAAGTATTCCTACGTTTTCAACTTGCTTTTTACCTGTCCTCTACTTCCCTTAACGCTTGTCTAATTTTAGGATCAAACACCTCTTTGAGTTTCAGTAGATGTTTGACGCACCATTTGTGGATTACATCCATATCGCCGGTATCCCAGTCAACATATCTATCACGT
This sequence comes from Candidatus Poribacteria bacterium, assembly GCA_007571305.1. Lineage (GTDB taxonomy): Bacteria > Poribacteria > WGA-4E > WGA-4E > WGA-3G > WGA-3G. Next base: position 648 of record RKRR01000065.1, read on the forward strand.
ACAAATAGAATCCGGGATCTTTTCTTTTCAGCGTTACGCTGCCATTCAAAGGTACCCCCAAAAGTTTCAGTAATTGCATCTTTTTTATTCTTCAGGGAGTCAAATAGAGCAAGTGTATCTGGATTATCACTCTCATCTATCATTACATATACAGTTACTTGGGGGCCTCTTCTAAACTTAACACAATAGGTAAAGCCTCTATGTCCAGATGAAAAGGAATACCAATTAGATCGCGTTGTAGCTTTAGCGCGAGTAAACTGATGAACTTCCCGCAGTTCATCTACCAGTCTTTGAAAGAAGTTTCTATACCTCCTCTGCGTCTCTGTTTCTCCACGTGGGGGTTTAGAGACTTGTGTCTTAGTCTGTAATTTCGTAAAATTATCAGGTTGCTGCATTGGGCCAGTCGTCTGTTGTCTGCCCGCTTCAACGATTCGTTTCTTGAGTTGAATATTCTCGGATTCCAATGCTTTAAGCTGATTTACTGTAGCCTTGAGGTTTTTCTCGTTGGCTATTTGTTTCACTTTTGCTGTTTTCAGCTGATCTTGAACGTCTTGAAAGTACTTTTCAGACTTAGCATTTTTTTCTTTTTCTGCTTCAAGTTTGTCAGATATCACCTCAAGACGTTTCTTGAGGTCAGCATTTTCTGCTTCCGCTGGGTGTTCTTCAACTTCATCAGCGAAGAGTTGATTCCTGATTTTCTTAATTTCATCTCTTGCATCCGTATTAATTTTGTCGAGTACATCAGCAATAAGAAACAAGTGTGCTCGAGTGCCTTCGGGTTCAGCATCCCCTTCCGGTGGGTGTGCCCAACTCTGGTCTCGACAGGTTTTTATGAGCCAAAGTTGATTCTGAAAGTTCCTGTTGTCGTTAAGCGGTATTTTAAAAGTGAATTTCCAATTCGCCCGAACAAGAAGTGGAAAGTCATCAATATCAATTATGGATTTAATATCCAGATCAGATACGATCAATTTATTACAAATTTCCTCTGCCCGCTTGTCACCTACGGAATCGATAACTACGTCCTCAACGTTCTGTCCCTGAATTTTCTTTAAATGAAAAACAATAAACGAACGCATATAAGTCCGGTATATGTTCAGTGCTCTGTTGAGTCCTTCTTGATTAGGATAAATTGTCATGTTTTTGTCTATAAACCTCCATATAAGCAAATTCCCAAAATTTTAGCCCATTTTCTCATTCCTCCCAACTATCAATTACGGACTCACAGAAAACACCTCAATTTTGCTTGTGTCAATCCACCGAGCAACGACACTTCGTTCCGAAATTACTACATCTTTATATTCAAAAGGCTCCGTCCCAAAGTTCGCGAATATCTCAACAGCCTCCCCAAATTCCGTGCGTTGAACCTGTTTGTCCTCGCTCAACCACTGAAAATCTGTCATCGCTTGCCCTCCAATCTGCCGATGCAACGGAGAAAAGAAGGCGTAGTGTTGTTTTATCCATGCTCTATGCTTTGCAAACTCTGCTATGTTCAGATGATACAAGGGCGGGACGTTGTAGAGTAATTCTAATAGTGCTAAGGTCTGGATTGCATTCTCAAATTTGAGGCTTCCAGAACCCCAATGATTGGTCGTGATCACCGAGTCATGAAACACGATTTGGTAGAGTGGTAACCGAAAACGTGGGTCGTAATAGAGGTACAGGTAATTCGGCTTGAGCGGCACCTGTTTTATGTGAATCGCCGGACCTTCGGGGGGCCAGTACCCGCCTATATAGTAAGGTGAGGTTTTGTCTTTCATGTCTGGATCACCCCACCCGATGACAGGGACCATCATTCCGTGTGCGAAGTGGAGCGTCACCGCGGCGTAGGCGGCTCCCCCTTCTGAACCGACGACTACCTTGTGCGTATCCCGAATCCACGCAATACGGGTGAGCCGGGCATTCATGTCGTCTAACTGCGTTGCAGGATGCGATGGCGCATAATCATCAAAGAGTTCCCCATAAGCGTCGCAATCAATGAACCACGAATTGAAGTCTACCGGCATCTGTGCCACGATACCGTTGACGCGATCTTCGACATAAGGTTGCGCCACGAGTGGACTTAGGTGATATCCTTTCTTTTTAAACCCTCGATTCTTCGTTCCATCTGCGTTGACAATTGCTCCAGTCTCGTAAAGCGATAGGTCAAATTGTGCGGTCTCCCACGTATCTTTTTCGTTAGGATGATGGATACTATGGTAGGAATCGTAGGGGCCGATCAGATAACCGAGTTCTCTCGCCTTCGCGACAGCAGTCGGATGCCGAAACCCATCCTGCCACGAGTCAACACCGAGCCAGAGTCTGTCCAATCCACTTTCAGCAAGGCGTTCGAGTAGTTTCACAGAAAGACCATCTCCCCACTCGTCTGGATGCAAAAGTGTGTCGGGGAACGCAGCGTAAAGTAGCAGACAGTTGCGTCGGTAGACCTCTGGAAGTGAGAGTGTCGATACGTCCCGCGAAACTAACTTTTCTGTTTCCGGTGCAAGAGAAATTCCCGCCCACGCAGAGGCATTGTAAAAATTAGGTTTCTCAAGTTGCTCACTTATGGCACGGCTGATAACACTTCGGCTGTAATTAGAAGAGTAATCAGCCTGTCCCAGGCCTCGGACAACTTCCTGCGTCTCTGCGTTCAGTTGTGAAAAGATGTATTTCTCGACTCCTCCAACAACGTTTTCGCCACCATTAAGACTGAGTTTTGTTGCAAACGCCTTCCAATCCGTTACATCGTATTGACTCAGGAGGTTGCCACCCCAGAGGTAGATATGCGCGGCACCCAGCAATTTTTCTGCCCCTGGGATTTTCTCAATCTTTTCAGCAAATGAAACAAATTCACCGCTCTCAATCAACCACTGCCGATATTGCTTTGCAGGTGCAACCGGTGATGCGTTACTGAGTGAAAGACGCACCGCGTATGTCCTAAGTTTCCAATTCGGCGTGAAGGCGTGTGATAGCCGCATACCTAAGTCAGATGTTTCGGTCTCACGGAATAGAATTTGATTATTGAAGGGATTCGTCAGAATATAGGTAAGTATTTTCTCACCAAGGTCCAATCCCCAAAACGGCATAGAGAGACCCGCTGTTGTATTTATCGGTCCCTGATCACACAAAAAATCCCGCCATGTGACATCATCTTTCGGCACATAACTCCCCTCAAAGAAGGGGAAAATATAGCCGTGGATGGATTCAGTGTTTTCAATAATCGGCCATATAAAATCTTGCGTGTCGTTTGTGGGGACATCTTGCGTGAATTCGATTGTTAGCGAGTCCTTTATCCATTCAACGTGAACGGTAAGGGAACATTCCATCAATTTCCAACTCACACCCTTGTCTTCATCAGTAAAATCCGTCACAGCCCCCAATCCTGTTTGACCCAATGAAGCCCGAACCGTTATGTTCGTACCCGTAGGGTAGACATTCAAGGCAAGAGAATGTGGATCGATTTCAACATCCCAAACATCGTTGCTGAAACGAATATTCTGAAGTGTGTCACTCACACCGATAGAAGTCACCAGAAATATACCTATGGATAAGATGTAAAATAGTGGTCTGGACAATGGTGTCTATCCTCATTCAAAAAGTTGCGAGATTGTACACGAAAACCCTTCGATGATATCTTCACCTGTAAGCGTATCTTCGCGTGTAAGCACTTTGATATCTGTCTCTGAGCGATACACCGTTACCGTTTTTGCCACAGGTTCAATCACCCAAACAAGTTGAGTTCCTGCACTCAGGTAAGTGAGTGCCTTTTCAACGACACGAAACTGAGCATCGGTTGGAGAAACGACTTCAACTGCTAGATCCGGCGGGATGGAGAAGGCTTTACGTCTGTCATCTGGCAATCGTTCTGTTGAAACGAACGCAATATCTGGCATCATGACCCTGTCTCCAATCTGAAAACCAGTGTCCGATGTATAGACTCGACCCAATTGATTCGAGCGAACATGCGAGTATAAATACCATTGTATATTAGAGCTAATATCGCCGTGTTCTCCGGATGTCGGTGGCATGCGTATGAGTTCTCCTTTCACATATTCATATCCCTCTAAATCGCTTTCAAGGAATTCCTCAAGCGTCATATCGGTTTCTATCGGAGGGGGAGGGATTATAACTCGTTCCGGGTCAGCTTTGAGAATATTCATCAGAGTGCCTCCTTATTATCTCGCTAATTCTTCCCACAATGCCCGATAGAAATTCATCACACGGATGGGATCGGAACTTCCCGCGATCTCTGCCAAACAGTAACCCGAATATCCAGATTCTTTCAGCAATGTAAAGAGTTCACGCCACGGATACTCACGGCGGTGCAGCTCTGTGATATGCACCAAGCCGATTCTGCCCCTCACGTAGTTGAAGTTGTTCAGAATAGAGCCGTTCTCTACTTCCCCGAAATTAGAATTCCAGCAGACGTAGACGTTATCATGGTCGGCAACATCAATAATCGTGCGGATATGTGGGAGTTCAGAAGTGCCACCACCGTGGACTTCCAATCGAATTTGCACACCGAGATCGGCAGCAAATTCACCACACTCGCGTAAGGCTAACCCAATTTGCTCTAATGTCTTTTCGATCGGAACTTGGTTGGGAAGTCCGTTCGGACGTACCTTTACGCCGGGTGCTCCGACATCCGCCGCGAGTTGAGAATATGCTTTCGTCCCCGCTATATTCCGACGAACGATTGCCTGGTCCGTGGCATGATAGTCAAATGCGGAACCCAATCCTGCAATCTCGATCGGGGAGTCGGCGAATTGCTGTTTTACTGCCGCCCGTTCACTTGCTGAAAGTGCCATTTCAACGCCGTGGGCGTGCGTCGTTCGCAATTCTACACCTGAGAACCCTGTCTCCACACAGTTTTCAATGATTGTGGGGACATCCCAATCTTTTGCCATATTATAGGTAACTAAACCGAGTTTCATAAATTCTCCTTCTTATTCAAAAAGTTGTGCGACTTGGCACGAAAACCCTTCAACGACATCTTCACCGGTGAGCATGTCTTCGCCTGTGAGCGTTTTGATGTCTGTTTGAGAACGATACACCGTCACGGTTTTTCCGACAGGTTCAATCACCCAGACAAGCCGAGTTCCCGCGTCCAGATAGGCGAACACCTTTTCAATAACACGATATTGAATATCAGTGGGTGAAACGACTTCAACCGCTAGATCCGGTGCCGCAGGGGATGCCTGGCGCCTGTTCTCTGGCAATCTCGCTGTCGAAACAAAGGCAATATCTGGCTTAACCAATCGTTCTTTCAGTTTAAAGTCCGTATCTGCTGGATACAAACGCCCCAACCCATTCTCACGAATATAAACACCTAACAGTAAACTAAGGCTCATACTGATTTCGCCGTGTTCCATTGTCGGTGGTGCCATCGGTATTAACTTTCCTTTCGTGTATTCATATCCCTCTAAATCGCTCTCAAGAAACTCTTCCAACGTCATATCGGTTTCCAGCGGTGCGAGGGATATTGCCGCTTGTTCATATCCATTTTTTAGAATGTCCATCAGAATCACTCCTTCTTCAATGCTACCTATTTCAATTGCATCACACTGCGTTTTTTGTTATAATGTTCCTTAAACTTGCACGTATGGAGAACACCACCATGGCATACGCACTTGAAGATGAATTCGGTGACATCATCGGCAAAGCTCGGCGCGGGCAGAACTTGTCTCCAAGCCAAATCGCTACTGGGACAGGTATTACAGAGGCAGAACTTGCTCGTATGGAACAGTATACCTTAAAACCGACAGAAACGCAAGTTCATCGACTCGCAGAAACCCTCAATTTAGACGGCACCAAACTGCTAGATATTGCGACAGAACAGTGGGAACCCGCAACACCGCAACAGATAGGCGATTCAGATCTTGAGGTTATCACAATTAGCGCGCCGGTAGGAGGATGGCCCGTCAACGCTTATCTCCTCATCTGCCAAACAACCCATGATGCTGCGATTATCGACACTGCTGCGCATCCAGATTTCATCTTGGAACAGGTAGATGCCCACAATGTGAACCCCACAGCGATCCTGTTGACACACGCCCACAGCGATCACACCGATGGGTTACCGAAGATCCAAACCACTACTGGAGGCGAAACTTATATCCATACAAACGAACCGAAACCGCGGAGCGAAACCAGACTACAGGAGGTGGCACACGGAGATACCCTCACTGTTGGCGAACTTACCGTAAGAGTCGTCAATACCCCCGGACATACGCCCGGTGGATGTAGTTTTATCGCACAGAACGTAGCCTTCGTGGGCGACGCGATCTTCGCTGGTTCTGTTGGCGGCCCTAACATCTCCCTGCAGGATGAAATTGACAGCGTTCGAGACAACCTGTTGTCATTACCAGACACGGTGAGACTCTTTCCAGGGCACGGTCCTTCCACTACTGTGGGTGAAGAGAAATTACACAACCCATTTTTTTAAGGGATTTGTCCACACCCATCCAATAACAGCATCTTGAAAACTTAACCGCTGTGTGTCATGCGGAAGGTCTTAACCTTGCTCTCGTATCTTCTCCAACGATTTCTTTCGATAGGTTTATCTCTTTTGGCGGTATCGCTTCTTGTGTTCCTGATGGTACATCTCATCCCCGGCGATGCCGCCATTGCTATTCTGGGAGAACGCGCCACTGAAAAGGCGCTCATCGAACTGCGAGAAGAGATGGGGCTTGATAAACCGCTGTATTACCAATACGCCAAATTTCTATGGGATATTGCACACCTTGACTTCGGAAGGTCCTTCAAAACAAAGCAACCCGTTATTGAAGAAATCAAACGTTATTTTCCAGCAACAGCCGAATTAACGCTCGCTGCAATGGCATTTTCGATCCTATTCGGTGTTGCGGCAGGTATTATCGCGGCGATCTCTCGTGGAACGTTTTTAGATTATTTCTCCATGTCAATATCCCTCACTGGTATCTCTATGCCAATTTTCTGGTTGGGGTTGATGCTCATCTTGCTTTTCTCATATTTCCTGCCTATACTACCGAGCACAGGACGATTGGATGTCGTCTTAGATTTAGATGTCCAATCGCGCACAGGTTTCTATCTTATTGACACTCTTCTTGCTGGAAACTTCGCTGCCTTTCGGAACGCCGTCGCGCACCTCATCCTCCCCGCGATAACATTAGGCACGATCCCATTGGCAATTATCGCTCGCATGACCCGATCCAGTCTCCTTGAGGTGCTAAATCAACCCTACATTACGACTGCTTATGCGAAAGGCTTACCGCGGTGGAAGGTCATTGGGAAACATGCAATGAAAAACAGTATGGTGCCTGTCCTGACGATTATAGGCTTGGAATTCGGTTATCTATTAGGTGGGGCGATTTTAACCGAGCACATCTTCTCTTGGCCCGGACTCGGTTCATGGTTGAGAACCGCAGTTGAGGCTCGCGACGTTCGAGCGGTCCAAGGCGGGGTGCTTTTCGTGGCATCGGTTTTTATGCTCGTCAACCTTATCGTGGATGTGCTGTATGCATACTTTGACCCACGGATCCGAGTAGGAAACGAAGATAGATGATGAACGCCACAGCCGGCACGAGTCAACAATACGTCTTTCGGAAGCTCTTAAGACACCGTTCTGCGACCATCGGGGCATCTATCATATTGTTCTTTATTATCATTGCCATTTTCGCTCCGCTGATTGCAACACACGATCCACGACACGCCAACATTGCTGAACGCCTCAAAGGCTGGTCCGGCACGTACTACCTCGGCACTGATGGCGTTGGACGTGACATCTTCAGTCGGGTTGTCTATGGAACGCGTATCTCTCTGAAGGTCGGACTGATCTCGATGTCGTTTTCCATAGGTTTCGGTGTTCTTTTTGGAGCAATCGCAGGCTATTACGGTGGAAGACTCGACAACCTCATCATGCGCGTCATGGATATGATGCTTGCGATGCCGAGCATCCTTCTGGCGATGGTCATTGTCACCATTTTGGGGCAGAGTCTTACGAATGCGATTGTCGCCGTCTCTATTGTCTATATTCCGCAATATGCCCGAATCTTGCGTGCCGCTGTCCTGAAAGTCCGAGAGTTGGATTATGTCGTTGCTGCGAAGGTCATCGGTGCCAGCAACAGTCGCATTCTTCTCACCACCGTTCTCCCGAACTGTATCGCCCCGTTGATTGTCCAAGCGACTTTAGGTATCGGTGCTGCTATTTTGGATGCTGCAGGCCTGAGTTTCCTCGGACTCGGTGCGGAGATCGGCGAACCCGAATGGGGGGCGATGCTCAATGAAAATCGAAAGTTTATCCGACGTTCCCCCTTGGCTGTTACCGCTCCGGGTATCGCTATCTTCCTCATCGTTTTGGGTTTCAACCTGCTCGGAGACGCGCTCCGAGATGCCCTTGATCCTCAAATTGATGGTTGAACCTACATCAGTTCCTTTTGAATTGGTATCGTATGGAATGTGTCCGTTCAATGCAACCCAATACTGACAGTTTTCAACATTTTTTTGACATCTCCCGTTTGTTATGGTATAATTCAATGCAAATTTAACCTCTTGAAGTTCAGCATTTTATGAGGTTTGCTTTGGAGTCGCCAATTTTGAAAATGAGTCTCAATATCATGATGCCAGACTTAACACGGCACACTTGTAAGGCATATATCCATTTCAACATAAGAATCCTACGCCTTATATTCTACACATTGCTCGCTTTCGCCAGTGTCCTGCTGTGCTTTAGCACTCCTGCTGAGGCGGCAACACGGGAATATTGGATTGCCGCCGAGAAAATTGAATGGAATTACGCGCCAAGCGGTGAAAATCTCATCAGACCCAATATGGGATTGGACGTTTGGGGTAAAGCACTTGTATATGAAAAATACCGATACTTCCAATATACTGATGTTTCGTACACGACACGCGTCGAACAACCCGTGTGGATGGGCATCCTCGGTCCTCAACTACACGTTGTCGAAGGTGATAGCGTTCAGGTGCATTTTCTGAATCGTGCAGATAAACCCCTCAGCATTCACGTACACGGGCTACAATACGACGAAGAAAACGAAGGTGCCGATATGAAGGGATCCGGTGCCGTCGTGCCACCAGGAGGAACGTTCACCTATCATTGGGAAGCAGATAGCGATGCGGCTCCCGGTCCTAATGATCCATCGTCTATTGTTTGGCTTTACCATTCACATGTCGATGCAGTCACGGAAGTCTATGACGGTTTAATCGGAACCATCGTCGTTACCAAAAAAGGAATGGAACGCGCTGTGAACGATCCACATCCCAAAGACATTGATAAGGCGTTCACGACCCTGTTTCTCGTCTTTAATGAAAATGACCGCAAAATCGTCGAAAGTGGCAAAAGCGCGGAATACGACTCTCCTGAGGAGGCTGAAGAGGGAAACCTTAAGCACGCCATTAACGGCTATATCTTCGGCAACCTACAAGGGTTAGAAGTTGAGCAAGGCGATAGAGTCCGCTGGTATCTTATCGGATTAGGCACTGAAGTCGATATGCACACCGCACACTGGCACGGTCAGACGGTGCTAAACGCTGGAAGACGGACAGACGTAGTAGATCTACTTCCCGGCTCTATGGTTACGGTAGATATGACAGCGAAAACGCCCGGCAATTGGCTCTATCACTGCCATGTTGCCGATCATATTACAGCGGGTATGAATACACGTTGGCGCGTGGTCCCAAAGCCTTGACAAAACCCGGGTGTCTATAGGACTTACGCAATTTTGACCATCTGACGCTTTGTGAGAAGGAGAACCCGAAAAAACACAGATGTTTCCGTGGCACAACCGAACAGGTTATGGTATAAGAGAGCATCATACGTAAATCCTACGTCTATTCAGAAATTATGAACATTTCAGAATCAAATCTGACTAAATTTATATCAGATTTAATTGAACGATAGTCTATTATAGTAAAATCCGATGTAGCATAGGAGACCGTTAACCTATAGTCTCAGAACATATAACTTCAGAAGGAGATATTATGTTTAGCAACCGGTCCAGTTTATTCAGTACCTACTCAGTAATTTTGCTCTTATTCACCCTCATCGGGACGGTTCACGCCGAAACGTTGACCGTCTACTCCGGACGAAGTAAGAGTCTCGTTGAACCGATTATCAAGCAGTTTGAAGAGAAGAGTGGCATCCAAGTAGAAGTGAGTTATGGTGGAACGACCCAACTCGCCGCGGCGATTTTGACTGAAGGCGACAAAAGCCCTGCCGCCCTCTTTTGGGCGCAAGACGCTGGTGCCCTTGGGGCCGTCAGCAAAAAAGCGATGTTTGAAAAATTGCCAGAATCCATCCTTACACGGGTCCCCTCAGGATTTCGTGATGCCGAAGGCTTCTGGATAGCTACGAGCGGTAGGGCGCGTGTACTCGCATACTCCCCAGAACGTGTTAAGATGGAAGAATTCCCTGAAAGCATCTTCGATTTAACACAACCGATGTGGAAAGGTAGAGTCGGTTGGGCACCGACGAATGCATCTTTTCAGGCATTTGTCACTTCTCTACGCGTGCAAGTCGGTGAAAAACGAACAAAAGAATGGCTTCGCGGCATGAAAGCGAACGGTGTCAAAAAATATGCGAAAAACACACCCATCATAGAGGCACTCGCTGCAGGAGAAATTGATGTCGGTTTGCCGAATCACTACTATCTCCTTCGGTTCAAAAGTAAGGATGCCGATTTTCCTGTAGAACAAACCTTCTTTAAGGGAAGTGATCCGGGCAATCTCGTCAATATTGCTGGTATCGGATTATTGAAAAGCAGCAAAAATAAAGAGGCTGCGCTGAAATTTGTGGAATTTCTGCTATCCCAAAAAGCGCAGCAATACTTCACAAACGATGTCTTCGAATACCCCGCCATTGAAGGGGTAACGCCGCACGCGAACCTGCTGCCCCTCTCTGAATTGCTTCAATTGGCACCGACCTTCAATCTCAATAATATGGACGATCTCGATGGCACAGTCAAACTTTTGAGAGACGTTGAGATTCTATAGACACAACAGCCTGTCGGCAGTTGAGGTAACTGGAATTGGATGTCAAAACGAAAAATAGTAAGTGTCAACCCCTATCTCCTCATACCGGCGGTTGTGGTAGGTGCTGGCGGATTGATTCCACTGATCTACCTATTCGTCAAGGCGTTTTCTGCGGAAGGCACTGCACTTGTACAGATTGTCTTCCGCTGGCGAAACGCCAGGCTTTTTTTCAATACACTCCTACTGACTGCCGGTGTTCTCTCGTTAGATATTCTTTTAGCAACCCCTGCCGCATGGTTAACAACCCGAGTGAATCTGAAAGGGAAACGTCTCTTTACGGTGCTATGCGTTTTACCACTCGCTATTCCGGGCTATGTCATGGCATACGCATTGCTGGCACTCGGCGGAAATACCGGTATCGTCGCCCAATTTTTCGGAAAGAGCATCCCGCGGCTCAGTGGTTACTGGGGAGCACTTTTCGCTCTGAGCGCATACACGAGTCCTTACCTTTTTTTGAATCTGCGTACCGCGCTGTTAGGACTCGACCCAAGCCTTGAGGAATCCGCTCAAAGCCTTGGCTACCGATATCGCGAAACTTTTTTTTATATCATCCTTCCGCAATTGCGTCCTGCCCTTTATGCCAGCGGTCTACTCATTAGTCTGCATGTCCTTGGGGACTTCGGTGTTGTGTCATTGATGCGTTATGAGACCTTTAGTTACGCACTTTACACGGAGTATACGCTTTCTTTTGAGCACATCTATGCGGCGTGGCTTGCGCTCATGCTCCTCGTATTTACCGGATGCTTGCTCTACCTCGAGGCAAAATTGCTAAATCGAGTGGTTCTCCACCGAGCAGGCAGTGGAATTTCACGTCAACTGTCGCAGATTCCACTCGGTCCGTGGCGAGTTCCTGCGTACCTGTACCTCAGTGTGCTCTCATTCGCGACTGTGGTTGTCCCATCGGGTGCCGTGCTACTCTGGATGTTCAGAGGGTTTGATACTGCTGTGTTGGATGGGCTTGTGAGTGCACTCATCGGTTCACTGTTGATTGCAATACCGGCAGGCATTCTGTGTGCGTTTCTGGCGGTTCCGTTCGCCTATATAGGTGTTCGACATCCGTCCCGCCTGTCAAACATGTTAGGACGTGTCGCCTATATTGTCTACGCCATACCGCCTCTCGCCTTCGCGCTATCGCTTATCTTTTTTGTCTTAAATACGTTGACTTTTATCTACAAAACGTTACCTGTGTTAATCTATGCGTGTACCTTACATTTTCTCGCGGAAGCCATCGGACCGGTACGGAGTTCACTTTACCAAGCCTCACCCAATTTAGAAGAAGCCGCTCGATCGCTTGGGTATTCACGAATACAAGCTTTTTTCAGAGTGCTTCTCCCAATTCTCACACGTGGTATGCTAACTGCCACAGCACTCGTTTTTCTTGCAACGATGAAAGAATTACCGCTCACTTTTCTTTTATCGCCAGCCGGATATGAAACGCTAGCGCTCAATGTTTGGAGTTATACATCAGAAGCAATGTTCGCCGAAGCAGCGCCTTACGCGCTTGCAATCTTGACCTTTTCAGGGATATTCGTTGGTGTCCTGATTCGTCATGAGGAACATGCAGAAAAATAGTAACTTGGGGGACTACTAAAACAATAGGAGAAACAAATTATGGCACGTCTCACAAATTCCATCTATAGAACTTTCACACTCACCTTACTCCCGTTTGTGATGCTCGGTTGTCTTTCCATCGCAGCCCAGAACACAGTCCGCGTTGATGGTGGTATGACAGAGACCTTTGAAATGTCCGAGAGCGGCACGGGTGCAATTCAGAAGTGGATACTCCCTGAGAGACGTTCTATCAGTCGTATCGAGATCCACTTTGACCCGATTGATCCCTTGAAGAACATGACCGTCTATGCTCGGATGGGTGAAGACAACTGGAGAGTCGTCAAGGCAATCAAAACGCCTGTTCGGACATCGCCTTATATCATTCGCGCACCACTCTCTACAGACGCTATCCGTATTGTGTTGTCCTCCTCAATAGGGATGATTGACCGCATAGTTCTCTATGGAGCAGAATCGAGCAAATCAACCGAATAGGTATTCCGTTAATTCCCGATGCAGATGTGGGAAGAATAAGGGGAACTTGCTTTAATTCCCCTTTTTGTCAAAATTTTTCAACAATTTCTACATATCGCTGTCTAATTGTAGTAGGCTATAATACTATCCTCTAATTGGCAGACTGGAATGCATATAATATTTGATTTTTTAACGCTACCCCCACTTTTAACGCTTGGTGCTGATGCCCTCAGAGTGTTACTCTCATTTGCGCTCGGGGTTTTCATTGTTAACATCTATCTGTGGACCCACGCCAAAGTCCCACAAAAATCGTTTACCGACACACTCATCATTCTATGTATGTTGATTTCTGTAGTGATGGTGGTTATCGGTGATAGCATCGCAAGAGCGTTTAGTCTCGTGGGTGCCTTGTCTATTATCCGATTCCGGACTGCTATTCAAGATCCTCGCGATATCGGTTTTGTATTTTACGCATTAGCTGTTGGCATGGCAGTCGGTGCGGGAAACCCATCTGTCGCGATTCTTGCGACCTTTCTCATCGGTATCATTATCCTCTGCATGTACCATTGGCATCAACGTTTCAGCCACGATAATGAGTTTAGTTTAGAATTCTGCCTACCACCGAATCAGACATCTGAAACCATCTATAGTCCAGTCTTCAATAAGTACTTGATCTATGAACGTCTCCTCGAACAACGAATCAAAAAATCACAGCAGGTTGAATTAACATTCCGGGTTAGGTTGGCAAATCCACAGGAATGGCTCGCTTTTTTCAACGAACTTTCAGGGATTGAAAACGTCACAGAGGTAAAAATGGATAAAGAGTGAACATAGCAAGCGGAGGAACCGTGAACTTTCCTATCTTGTCTGAATCTAAAATCTAAAAGGAGAATACCATGAAACTACTTAAATCAATAACACTCATTGGGCTAATAATTATGGGTTGGGCAATATATGCCAATGCTCAAGACAACCAGGAACCCTCAAAACTCTCAGCTGACCAGAAGCGGTTTGACCTTGATGGAAATGGTAATCTTAGTGATGAAGAGAACGATCTCATGCACCGGGTTACGAGTATTGAGGCACTCACAGGCAATAAACTTACCGCAGAAGAGATTAAGCGAATGCAAGATGCCCGAGGTCCTGACATGGGATTCGGCGGTACCCCGGGTGGAATGCCCGGTTTTGGAGGCGGGCGAGGTGGACGCCGCGGACCTCAACCGCCAGAAAAACTGGTCGATCAATTCGACGCGGATAAGAATGGGAAACTCACTGGTGCCGAGCGGCAAGCGGCACTGGATGCGCGCGGTGGTGGAAGTTTGTCTCTCATGAGCGAAGAAAGTTTACGTGAAGGTGTTCAGAACGATGTACAGGATAGCCTGAATACAGTGCCCGAAGGTTCACCCTCACTCTACGATGCACAAACACTTCGTACGCTTTATCTCCGATTCCACCATGAAGATTGGTACGAACAGATGAGTTCGTTTTACCGCACGGATATTGAAGTTCCGGCAGAACTAATTGTTGATGGCAAGGTCTACCCGGAAGTCGGTGTCCATTTTCGAGGCACTTCCTCCTACTTTACAGTCGGATCGGAGAAAAAATCCTTTAATATTGCCGTTGACTACGGTGAAGATGGAGAACGTCTCTATGGTTACAAAACGCTCAATTTGCTCAATGGACATGTTGATGCGTCGTTCCTACGGGAAGTACTCTACAATCAAATCTCCCGTGACTATATCCCTGCAATGAAAACGAACTTTGTGAAACTGGTTATCAACGGTGAGAATTGGGGAGTCTATATCAATCTCCAACAATACAACAAGGATTTTCTCGCTGAGTGGTTCGGGACAAAAGGTGGTATCCGCTGGAAGATAGGGCCCGGCAGAGGGGGTGCGCTGACTTATGCTGGAGACACGCCATCAGCATATCAAGAAACGTATCAACTCAAAACCCGCAATGTCGAAAACCCATGGGAAGGTCTTATCGGACTCACGAAAATGCTTGACGATTCCACACCTGACGCGGAGCTGGTGGAAAACCTCCCTTCCCTACTTAATATCGACCAGGTGCTATGGCAACTCGCTGTTTCAAACGTCTTTATGGATGACGATGGCTACATACACAAAGGCGGTGATTACGCTCTGTATCAAGATGTCAACGGAAGATTTCACCTCGTACCGCACGATAACAATGAAAGTCTCCGGTTTGGTCGATCGGGTCGTGGGGGGCCTGGCGGTGGGGGCCCCGGTGGCTGGTCATGGGGAGACTTAGAAAATGGACTGGTGTCTCCTATCGCCCATGAGGACAATGCCGCACGTCCGCTTATCAAGCGATTGCTCTCAAATCCGCAGTGGCGCGCCCGGTATCTCGCACACGTCCGAACCGTCGCGGATGAATGGCTCGATTGGGAAGTATTTGAACCAATTATCAAGGAATACCAAACGCTTATTGATGCAGAAGTTCAGCAGGACGATAAGAAACTTTATGGATATGAAGAATTTACAACCGGTGTTCCCGCGGACCTTGAGCGGTTTGTGAACCAACGCCGCGAGCATCTGAGCAATCATCCTGAACTCAGCAAGCCGGTACCCAAGATTGTTTCGGTTGAAATCGAATCTGGCACGCTTCCTGTAGCGAATCAACCCATCCGCGTTAAAGCAACCCTTGACAAATCAATTGCCACCGACGCGGTTTTATTGTATTATAGTACCGATAGGTATGCAGTTTTCAATCGGATGGCGATGGGAAAAGAAGGGGATAGTTATGTGGGACAGATCCCCGGTTTTCCCGCAGACACCACAGTCTACTATTACGTGGAGGCAAACGCCGTCAAGACACACGGGACAACTGCGTTTTCACCAGCAAGATCAGAGCAAGGCGCGGCGCAGTACCGAATTGGTGTTCCCGTTGCAAAAGATGCACCAGTCGTCATCAACGAACTCATGGCAGTCAATACCAAGAGTATTACTGACCCGCAAGGGCAGCATGAAGACTGGCTTGAGTTGCATAACCGTACCAGTGACACCGTAAATCTTACTGGGATGTATCTATCAGATAAGACAGACAATCCGAAAAAATGGGCATTTCCTGAGAATACGACGATTCCTGCACGAGGTTATCTCCTTGTGTGGTTAGATGAAGACGGCAAAGCCGATGTCGGACTCCATGCGAACTTCAAGTTGTCTCGTAACGGAGAGACTGTGATGCTCGTTGATACCGATATACGTGGTAACCAGGTGCTTGATGCAGTGACGTTTCAAAAACAGGAGAAGGATGTTGCTCTCGGCAGATGGCCAAATGGTAGTGGCAAACTCAAATATGTCCAAACCACCCCGGGCAAAGAAAACATGCTTAAATAGATAGGACTTATGTACTTCACTGGTAGGTGCGGTTTCTAACCGCACCGATTCCAGAATGGTAAGTGTCTGTACTGTCCGAAGATATGCATCTCGGTTGAGTTCGCGTAAGTCCTGATAAAGTAAAACGAACTTTTTGTTTCGTTAGATGTCTAATGGAACAAGAAAACCATTTAGTTTTCCCTGATATTCAGAATTTTGCTTGATTTGAGCGAGATCTTTGGTTTGAAGAATCAATGCTATTGGGAAACTGAACGGCTCTGAATCGAATGAAAAAGCATGTTCTTTATACCGGCAGTTTGGAGAAGAAGTATGTCCGTTGCAACCCTTACAGCTACTATGGAAACCTATTCGGAGATAGGCAAGACAGAAGAATTAAATCTTGCCCAGGAACGTGAGATTGTTTTGCGTTGTCAAAAAGGCGATGCTGATGCAATGGGAACCCTCGTGATTCAATATCAACACTGGGTCTACAACATCGCTTACGGTATGCTCGGTCATCACCAAGATGCTGAAGATGTGGCGCAAGATGCATTCCTCTCCGCATGGGAAAACATCGGGAAATTCCAATTCCGTTCCCGATTTTCTACATGGCTCTACCGCATCGTGAAAAACAAATGCCTCAACCACATCGACCAGTATCAACGTAGGAAAACCGATCCAACAGAAATTGACGATTCGCAACCGTGGGTTCCTCTTGATGCAGTAACACCTGAAGAGGAAGCACTACGGACCGAAGAGAAAGAAATTGTTCACGCTGCCCTCGCAAAACTCAAAGATAGTTATAGAGAAATCCTTGTACTAAGAGAACTACGCGATCTACCTTACGAAGAAATATCTGAAATTCTGGGATGTACACTCGGACGCGTTAAATCCCGGTTACATGAAGCCCGAAAAGCACTCAAAAAAGAACTGGAGCGAGTCAAGTGGTAGACACTTCTGCCGCTATTCTCGAGTGAAGACATGAACCATCGAAAAATTCAAGAGGAATTATCAGGCTACTTAGATAACGAATTAACACCCAGTAGGCATAAGCAGATCGAAGCACATCTGAGATCTTGCGACGAGTGTTCCGATATGTTGTCGGCATTCCAAGAGAATCGCCAGATGATCGCAAATATCGCACACCCCGTGCCGCCAACACTTAAAGATGGAGTGATGGCGAAAATACATACGCAGTTTCAAGATGAGCTATCCGCCTATTTAGACAACGAGTTGGCACCTGCGATGCGCGATCGGATTGAAGCACACCTCCACGCTTGCGGCGAGTGTTCTGATATGCTGGCAGCGTTCCGCCAAAACCGAGAGCGGGTGAAAACACTTGAACATTCTGCTCCAGCATCTATTGAAAACGTTGTGATGGCGAAAATACGCCAGCAAGCGGCACAGACACGCAAAGAGGAGGCACCTACCCGTCCCGGATGGATACCCGATATAGGGCGATGGATGCCCGACCTTGGACGCTGGTTTTTCCGTCCCGTTACAGCAGGTGCTACGGGTCTTCTGACGCTCGTCCTGATTTTAGGGGCACTCTACTTCTATCCGAATGGCTCGCAATACGAAGAGACTCTCGATTTTTATTTCGGACTCCACACCGAACAATTAGTAGATAACACATTTGATTCAAATATCGGTATTTCCTTCAGTACAACGGTTTCGGAGAACTCCCTATCCACAGAAACTGCCGATGACACCGAACTGT
This sequence comes from Candidatus Poribacteria bacterium, assembly GCA_007571305.1. Lineage (GTDB taxonomy): Bacteria > Poribacteria > WGA-4E > WGA-4E > WGA-3G > WGA-3G. The sequence continues at coordinate 18,735 of RKRR01000065.1, forward strand.
TCCTGAACCTCTATTTGGAGGATGTCGGGAATTAAATTATTGAGTCGGAACCAAATAGGTGAGTCTATGCGGATATATACATATTCAATCCTTCGCAAGGGTTTAAAACCTAAATACTATCTCTTGTGCCTACCCGTCTTCGCTTTTTGGCTATGGGCACCGCAAACACTTTTGGCTGACATTGGTACGCTTAAACGTATTACGAAAGCAGAGCGTACAGTCAGTTACATAGGTGTTCGTTTGAATACGCTCATTTCGTCAAAAGGCACCCGGACTTTCGAGGAGTTTGTCATCCATAAATCTCCAGAATTTGCCTATGCGAAGGAACTATCCGTGGTAGGTGAGCGAAAATCTTTCTATAGATCGCGAGACGACGAACACCGGGACGAAAACCGTAGAGATAACCGGAGAAGAAGCGATCGAGAAAGAGAACATGAACAGAACAGATGGCGGCGGCAAACCAAAAGCTTATTTTCCGAAAAAAAGATTAAACTGATTGGGCAAAACTATAACTTGGAAAGAACGCCATCTACAGAAAAAATAGCGAATTACGCAACCGATTTGCTAACGATTATCCCCAAATTCGCTGGCAGATATACACATCGGATTTTCTTTGCGCGCGAAAATGGGGTTATCCTGCGGATAGAGAAACTCGATTCGGAAGGTGTCCTGCGGGCAATGTCTATCTATACCCGAATTAGTTTTGATATTGAAGCGATAGAACGCAGATGGCAGGAATTTGAAAAAGAAATAAAACCACAGCCGCAGCACAGCCATTCAATTTCGATCGCCGAAGGAGCAAAGATACTTGAAATCGAACCCATCCAGCCTGGATATCTGCCACCGGGATTTCAACTGGAGGATGTCCACAACGTAAAAGGCAGAGAAAAAACAATTCATCTTATCTATACAGATGGCTTGTTGGGTTTCTCTATATTCGAAACAACGGACAAGCGAGCGCGTCGCGGCAGTGACAGACATAGAAGTTCAGATGTTATTGAACTTGATGGTACGAGTGTTCGTAGACATCAGCGTGGACCGACACACGGTTTTAGCTGGTCCAGAGAGAATATCCACTTTTTCTTGTTCGGCGCAATGCCTCCCACCGAAATGCAGAAGGTTGCGGAATCTATTATAGAAAAAACAAAGAAAAAATAGGGAGCGGATTATGCAAATATACCATGTTTTAATATACCATGTTTTTATGTTAGTCATGATCACCACAGGTTTATTGTTTGTTGGCAACGCAGGTGCCGATAGCATAAAATCTCAACTCGAAGCGTCACCACGGCACGGCGAATGGGTGAAAATAACAGCTGCCGATGCTCGGACTATCAATACATTTGTTGTTTATCCTGAGGTGAAGGAACCCGCAACCGCTATTATCGTCATCCATGAGATTTTCGGACTTACCGATTGGATCCGTCTTGTTGCAGACAGACTGGCCTCCGAAGGGTTTGTCGCAATCTGTCCCGACTTGCTTTCCGGTATGGGGCCTGACGGTGGTGGCACAGAAAGTTTCGACTCCGGTGATGATGTCAGACGGACTATCCGCGAACTCTCTCCCTCGCAAGTTGCATCGGATTTGGATGCTGTCCAGAAATACGTCCGAGACCTACCTTCAACGAATGATACTGTAGCAGTTTCTGGGTTCTGCTGGGGAGGCGGACAAACGTTCAGTTACGCAGTCCATTCCGATACAATCGCCGCTGGTTTCGTATTCTACGGTCGCGCCGCACCAACAGAAGATGTCCCAAGAATATCAGGACCAGTCTATGGTTTCTACGGTGAGAGCGATAACCGTATCAATGCTACAATTGATGCGACGAAAGCCGCTGCTGATGCCGCAAACGTTACTTACGAACCCGTCATCTATGAAGGTGTCGGACACGCTTTCCTGAGACGCGGTATGGCAGAAGATGCCAACGAGGCACAGAAATCCGCAACCAAAGCCGCATGGGAACGGTGGGTATCCCTCCTGCAAGGACTCTAAAGGACACAGATGGCAAACCGACTTCAAGATAAGATTGCCGTTATTACGGGTGCCGCCCGCGGAATCGGTGCGAAAAGTGCAGAACTCTTTGCAGGTGAAGGTGCCGCTGTGGCTATTTGGGATTTGAACGCAGAACGCGGCGAAGCAACCGCGCAGCAGATCCGATCCTCTGGTGGAAATGCTCTCTTCTGTGAGTGCGACGTAACTGACGCGGTGCAGATTGAGCGTGCCGTTGCCCACGTCACATCTGAACTCGGCATCCCGAATGTGCTCTTTAACAACGCCGGTATCGCTGTCGTCGGCGAATTAGAAGAGATCTCTGAGGCGGATTGGGATCATCAATACGCTGTCAATGTGAAGAGCATCTATCTCGTTTCTCGGGCGATAATCCCGTTGATGCGCGAAGCCGGACGGGGTTCGATTATCAATATGGCGAGCGAATCCGCGTATGTCGGGTTCCCGATGCACCCTGCCTATACCTCCTCCAAAGCCGCTGTGGTACACTTATCACGAAGTATGGCGGTTCGGTACGCTGAAGACAATATCCGAGTCAACAGTCTCTGTCCCGGGACAATCAACACCGAACTCTATCAAGAATTCCTCTCGAAGCAACCGGATCCGGAAGCGATAAACAGAGAAATTAAAGAGATGCATCCGTTGGGCATTGGTGAGCCGGAAGACATCGCTTGGGCGGCAGTCTATTTAGCCTCCGATGAATCCAGATACATGACGGGTGCCCCGATGCTCGTCGAAGGCGGGATATTGTCTCTTTAGGACTTCTGTGGGAACGGTTTCCCGATCGCGATTTACCCTTCATCATATCTTCTCAAATTTCTTGCAGAATTAGGCAACCGTTTTGTCTTCGGCTCGCGTCATTCATATATTATAGTAAAGTCAATAATTAGTTATACACTTTTATGATTTGGTCAATAGATGCTTCAGGGGTGTATTGATACCGTCGCTTAATATTGGCAAAGTCCTTCTCAATGGGGTTCAACTCCGGAGAATATGGAGGTAAAAAAAATCGCAATAAGTAGTTTTGGGCTTACAAAAATTTCATAAAAATGGCGATAAACCCAGAGAAATAAAGGGTTTTTGGCTTGTTTCAGAGTATCAAAAATGGTATAATCATTAGACATTATAACACTTTAATTGTAAGTTGAGAGCATCTATGATAAACTCCTCAGAAATATCCTCTTGGAGCCCCATTGATGACGCGTTATGAAACCC
>RKRR01000045.1 GCA_007571305.1 Candidatus Poribacteria bacterium
ACCGTTTGGAGAAACCTAACAAGGTAGGAGCAATCACCTAAATACGATCCTCATTAAGGTGAGAACTATGCAACGCTTGCGAGTCTTTTTGGTGAAGCTTGCAAACCAAAACTTGCTCTATAAATTCCAGCAATTGATGCCGGACATGCGCGTTGTTAAAGGTCTTGTCCTCCGACCCTATGTTGGATTTCTCACATTCTCCGCCGCTTCCTTCGCAATCGCCTTAGGAATAACCCTCCAAAAATACATTGTTTTTGAATATCATTCAAATTCCGGTGTTGTTGGTTGGCTCAGTGCTAATGCATATCCGAAACAACAGGAATACTTTTTTTATCTGTTGGCCCTCCTCGGCATCCCAGCGGCAATATATCTGTACTGGATAGGGTGGTGTGTCTACTCGCACTGGTGTGCCCAACGAACCGCCCAACCGATACAGCGTGTGCTGAAAGCAAACGCGTTGGCATCTATTCCGTTATGGCTCTGTTGGCTACAGGTCTACAACAACGGTCAAGGTATGCTAACAGGCTTACTCCTACCGATAAGTCTATCTGTTTTGCTTAAATTGGCACTGCTGCATAAGCAGTACTTTCCTACATTGTGGAATTCAGATGTTTCTGATGATATAAACCTCACCAGCGAAAAGAGGGATGCCTCCGCTTCTGGAAGTTACAGAATCACAAAGGTTTGGCGCGGTGGACTTGAATACATTATCCTCCCAATTTTCATCTATCTCCTTACCTATTCTGGGGACATCCAAGGTGAAATAGATTTATTCCACGAAGGTGAACGGCTCGCGCCTCTGAATGAAATGTTACACGGCGCGGTGCCGTTTCGTGATATCTATATCCAGCATGGCCTCTTCCAAAACGCTTATTTGGCATGGCTTGGCAGTCAACTCTTTGAACCAACTCTCTTCGGTGTACGTTCAATGGAAAACATATTGGACCCACTCGGTTATGTTGCCCTTTACGTGCTCGGTCTACAGGTATTCCGAGGTAGATTTTTGACCGCTTTTATCTGTGTGGTTATTGCTTCTGGAACGGAGTTTTGGGTATCTGCAAGACACAGCCTCGGTTTAATGAGTTTTGCCTTCGTAGCGAGTTCCCTTACGTATTTCCAAAGAACTCGCACAAACCGGGTTCCTACATTTGTATGGAAATTGTTCCTCGCTGGGATCTCCACGAGTTTGGCGTTCTGGTATAGCACTGAAATTGGACTTTACACGCTCGGTGCCATCGGATTGTTTCTGGTTATATATGTGTTCCAAGGCGGCTTTGGAACAGAGAATAGAATCAGACAAAACCAACAGGGAAAAAATAGGAGAGAATACCTATTACCCTTAATCAGTTACAGTTGCGGGGTATTGTTAGGCTTTTTCTCGGTAGGCATTTACTTCCTCTCCCACGGTGCTTTGGACGACGTAATCTGGAATTCTTATATCCAGTGTCGGTATCAACTAGCGACGTGGGGACTCGCTTTTCCATCTCTATCGGAAACCCTTGCTCTATTATCAACAGATGCTTGGAACGCTTTCGTTTTCAGCGAAGGATTTCGATGGTACCTGCCCGTTTGTATCTTTTTGATTGTCGCGGCGTACCTGACATATCGGTGTTTGTGTGGTACTGTATCGGAACCGAACGCGATGAAACTCCTGCTTTTATTGCTCGGTGGCATTGCATTCTTCCGAACTGCCTTGGGACGTTCAGATGGTGGTCATCTGATTTATGGAGCAACTTTTTTATGGCTGCTCTGCCTATTTCCATTAGAAAGGGGCATCTTCAGAATGCTCCGTGCGTGCCTCTCGCTTTTAAGAGGCAACGGACGTTGGCAGTACGCATTGAGGGCAGCATGGGTGCTAATCCCGATGGTAATTTTCTGTTGGTATGTTGGGGAAGCGCATGAACCGTTGGCAGGTTTCCGTGAGAAATGGCAAAGATTGCGCCTAAATCCGTTTAAGCAACGCCCTGTAGCGCAGGAATTAGTGGGCGCAGGAAGGGTGGACATCCCGGACGATCAAGTTGAACAGGTTCAAAAGGTGGTTGCTTACATTCAAGAAAATACAGCAGAGAACGAAAAGATTTTTGATTTTACGAGTCAGGGTGCCTACTATTTCTTCGCAAACCGACTAAGCGTTACCCGATTTCATCAAGTTTCATACGCATCAACACCTGAGATGCAGCAAGAAGTTATATCAGCCCTTGAAAACGATAAAACGCGTTTAGTGATCTTTAAAACGGGAGGTTGGTTCGATGCTGTTGACGCTATCCCCGTTGAGGAACGGCATCCCTTGATTGCGGCATACTTGCAGGAGAACTATGAGCCCGCGGTGAATATTAATGAAACGGAGATTTTACGGCGCAAATAAATTTTTAACTATGGAGTTTTCGCTCGTTTTTTTCCTTCTCAAAAAACGGTTGCTGGCTTAGGTTTGACAGTTAGTTATCAATTAAAAAGTAGATTTAAATTAACAAAAATACATCTTAACCGATGAACGACACCTATTTTTGTTGTTCGATGAAGATTCGGTAGATGTCCTCAAAAAGTCTGACATCCGTGAGTGTATCCTCCGCTGAAGAGCGGAAAGGTTCATCGTTACGGACATTCGCCACAAAGTATTCCGCTTCCCTGTAATATGCCCAAGTCCAACTCGGTCTCGGAATCGCGCGGGTAATTTCCTGTTCTTCCCCAGCACGATAGATCTCGACCTCAGCAGGCGTGTTTTTCAGGAGTAATGGCGGTGCCCACGTATGAACCCATCCATTCTCAAAGTAGATTTGACTATGTTCATCCCAGCGGTAGTGGGAGACATGCCCGGTTTCTAACGTCACACGGATACCATCCATATCGAAGATAACAACACCCGTATATCCGTTCGCATCCAAATCAACGACTCTGACACTGACTTTGTCTCCAGCATCAAGAAACCAGCGCATCAGATTGATATTGTGTGTGTACTGCTGTAGGTATCCTAAATAGGAACTGTGCCACTGTTCGGGTATCCATTCTGGCGTTTTGGCAGGTGCACTCGGCTTCGTCTCTGTTGTTCCATCCATGTGAGTATCGAGATTACATACCCAATCCCCACCGAATCCGTGATTCCTGGCATACGTCAAGCGTCCGAGTTCGTTTGTTTCTCGGAATTGAGCGACTTTTGTCTTGACGATCTCGTTTCCGGCATCGTACCGTTTCATGTAGCCGACCATCAATTTTTTGCCAGACTTCTTTGATGCCACTACAATCGCTTCGGCTTGTTCAATGGAAACAGCCATCGGTTTTTCCATGAAAACGTGCTTACCCGCTAAAAGGAGATCCCTGGCGATTTCACCCTGTAACGCGAAGTCAGCAGACACCGCGACAGCCTCGATATCGGCGTTTTGTGCGAGTTCACCGTGGTCCCGGTAGAGTTGAGGAATACCGAAACGGCTTTGGACCTTCTTTCCAAGCTCGGTACGGACCTCTGCAAGTCCTATGAGTTCACAGTCCGGAATGCTCGTAAAATTTGGGATGTGGACCTTCTGTGCCATGAACCCACAGCCGATATAACCGAGTCGAATTTTTTCCATTTTTTTAATTCGGACTGTCCAGCACAGTTCCCTGAATCCTTTCGTTTCTCGCGGTTTCTACCCATTAACGTATTTCATGGAAATGCATAGCTGCCTCAATATAGGTATCAATTATCAGTTGACAGTTGCCGGTCAAAAACTCGCTCTTATTCCTTCTGACAACTGAATACTGACAGTTGAAACCTCTTACGACAGTCGGCACGATTCTATCTGTTCAACAGCGGTTTTCGCCCCTTCCCGCACGAGTGCAGAAGCATCGTCTTGTGCGAGCTGCTTCAGTTTTTCAAGACTAAGGCTCGCCTCCAGTTTACCGAGGGCAACTGCGACGAAGTAGCGCACATCGGCATCTTCGTCGTCCAATGCTTTTAAGAGCGAGCTTGTATCCGTTAGCGTGGCGAGGTGTCGGTCAGCATCGCCGATATTAATCAACGCTTGCGCGGCGAGTCGCCGGGAATGGATATCTCCGTGAAGGAGGGAGGAAAGCAATTCGTCGTTACCTGTGGGAATGACAGTTAAATTATCCCAGTCACAATCCAAACAGAACCATGAATTACCCTCCAATCGACGGAGGTTCGTATCTCCACACGAAGGACATTTCTCAAGTTCCTGTTGTTGACTTATGATTTTGTCCATTGTCCTTGATTACGGCACACGCTGTGTGCCTTCTACTTTTCGCGCCGTATTCGGCGTGCATCAGTTCCCATTTTCAGCGGTCGTCACAGTTTCGTCAACCGTAGGGTTTCCTTCCAATTCAGGTAATTCACGCCAGATTTCAGGACCCTCCGGTTTGAAATTAATTGTCGCGATAAACTGCATACCGTGATAGAAGTTGATTTTGAATTTGCCGCCTCCGAAATTTTCTTTGAGATATTCCAGCGGGGCTTCAATCAACGGACCCATTTCGTCAGCGTGATAGAAGGCGAGCGATTTAAACCGGACTGTATTGCCCACCGGTTCTTGCACGAGCAATTGTGCCGACGTAGCAGGAAAAAGCACTTGAAAGGCTTGCCAGAGTTCCGAAACAGTAGGTTCCTGTTTCCCAATGCGTTTTTTAAAGTCGTTCTCAAGATACTCTGAGAACGTGTTGAAAACCCATTCCATAGCAGTTGTTAGTTTATACTTATCAGTCCTCATTAATTGCCAGTTTTCCCGCTGCTTGTCAGTAACAAATCCTCTCTGATGTTATCCAAGTGAGTGATTTGTTACAAACCAATCTCTTAACCGGGAACTGACGACTGATAGCTATTACAGCGGTGCCTTTAAGAAGTCCTTCCAATCAAAATCGGGCAGAGGAAACTCCTCCGAGGCTTTGCATTGTCAGAATGTCGCCGCTTTCTCGAAAAACTCAATATCCACCCGTTCAACACCGGCTTGCCGGGCATTTTCAGCGACACGTTGGACAACCATTTCTCGGACAAACGGGATCGGTATCCGCTTGACCCGGTGCTCCACTTCTTCTGTACAAGGCACTGTGGTGTTGTCAAGGTAGGGACCGTCCTGAAGTGCGGCTTCCTCAGGGTGATCGCACGTTTCTGGTACGAGTTGTTGCAGTCGCATTGAGACATAACTCGTCACCCACTGCTTGAATTCTTCCGTTTTCTCGGTATCAACTTCGCCGACAGCGGGACGCTGTTCCAATTTCTCGTTGATACTGACGAGCAGACCTTCCAGCCGTGTCAGGCGTTCTTCTACATTTGTGAGCCGCTCGGGTGCATTTGTTTGTTCACTCATTTTTTAAATTTTCCTTGCGGTTCGGTCAGGAAACTTTATGGAAGCATCCCTTCCTATATGTCCAGCCCGGCGTGTTGCTTGGGCATGCATGTTCTGGTCAAAGACTAACAATTCTTTCTTAAATTACCCAATACTTCCAGAGATCTTTTGGAATTTCGTATTTGATCTCTTCCCGTTTTTCATGGGAGTAACGTGCGAAGATCCCAAAACGAGGAATATGCTTCACATTCGCTGAACCGGTATGGCAGAGAAACGCATGCCACAACACAACATCACCCGCAGCACCGATAAACTCACGAGGTCCCTCCGGTGATAAGTCCGAAAGCACATGCCAACCCCAATCCTCAATATCGTAGAAACTGCCATCAATCTGCTCTGGATATTGGAGGAAATACTTATGCGTTGAATGGTGGCTCTGGGGCCAAAAGACGAAGGCACCACCGCCGGGTTCGACATCATAGAGGTACGTTGTTGCTCCCAGCATAAAAGGACTCCAGCCCCCAGGACCGTATGCGTCAATATGTCCGCTACCGGGCATTGCCCACTCTTCTTCAGGATTGGGCCATTTGACGAGCGGTGAACCGCCGCCCCCTGTAAATTGCCCACCACCGAGCTGATCGGTAATCTCTTGCATCACAGGAAGTTGCCCAAATACCGGCGAGAAACTGAAGTTCTGCACCACGTAATCGTTGGGCCAGGTCTCCGGTGTTTCCAAATTGGAATTAAAGTGCCTCCAGACCTGTTCTCGCCATCCATCAATTACCTCTGAATCAATGAGGTTTTCAAGGATAAGATATCCATGCTCTTGAAAAAATGCTATCTGTTCTGCTGTAAGCATCTGGGTCCCCTCTATCCGTAAAGGTCGAACTACTGATAACTGACAACCGTTTTTTCTTAAATTGCCCAATACTTCCAGATATTCTCTGGAATTTCGTATTTAATCTCTTCCCATTTTTCATGGGCATACCGTGCAAAGAGACCAAAACGGGGAATATCTCTCACATTTGCTGATCCAGTGTGGCAGAGAAACGCATGCCACAACACAACATCACCTGCAGCACCAATAAACTCGCGTGGTCCCTCTGGGGATAAATCTGAGAGCACATGCCAGCCCCAATCTTCGATATCGTAGAAACTGCCATCAATTTGCTCTGGATATTGAAGGAAATACTTGTGCGTTGAATGGTGGCTCTGGGGCCAAAAGATGAAATTACCCGCCTTAGGTTTAGCGTCATAAAGATAGGTTGTGGCACCCAGCATAAAAGGACTCCAGCCAGCAACAGCACCATACGCGTCGATGTGTCCGTCCTTGGGCATTGCCCACTCCTCTTCAGGATTGGGCCATTTGATAATTGGTGAGCCGCCCCCGCCTGTAAAAAATTGTCCGCCACCGAGCTGATCGGCAACCTTTTGCATCACAGGAAGTTGCCCAAATACCGGAGAGAAACTGAAACCCGGTATCTCATAGTCGTTGGGCCAGGTCTCCGGTGTTTCAAAACTGGAGTTAAAATGCTTCCAGACCTGGGTCTGCCATCCTTCAATTATTTTGGGATCGATGAAGTTTTTAAGAATAAGATATCCGTGTTCCTGGAAAAATGCTATCTGTTCCGTTGTGAGCATTTGACTCTCCTCAGCGTTTCGGTCTGAAGGATGGGATGCCAGTTTTATCGAATCGTTTTTTGACAGCCTGCATCAGTTGAGGGGTAACCTCGCGATGCCCCTGTTCGCGTGCGTACCTTTCAACGCTTTTGACGACCATCCCACGAGCAAACGATGGCACGCGCTTCAATCTTTTTTCTGCTGCTGGTGTCCACTGCAAATCATAATCGGTTTCCGTCGCAAAAGCAATCTTTTTCTCAATTTGGATGGGAGGGGCATTATGTTGCCCAGGCTGGTATTCACACGAAGCATCCTCAGCGAGATAGTTGCCGGTCGTAGCATAGGCACGCGCCCTACAGCCGCCGCAGACCTCTCTGAATTCACACGCGCCACACTTTCCTTCAAGCAAATCTCTATTCCGTAAGTTTTGAAAAGTTTCTGACTCATTCCAGAGTTTGACAAAGTTCTCATCTTTGAGGTTTCCGACGCTAACGGGGAGATAGGGACATGGGGTCAGTTCACCTTCAGGTGTGATACGGCAGTAGTAGATGCCACATGGACACGTGCCGCTGGGGTAGCCCTGAAGGAACGCAGAGTCAGACTGTTGTTCATAGATAACGCGTTTGTAATGCGGTGCGCATTTCGCAGCGATGAGCATTTTTCCAGTATAAGCCGCCTGTAACTCGAAGAGCGTCTCAAGCATCTTCTCGTATTGCGTGGGTGTAATATCCATCACTGTCTTCCCTCTTCCGGTTCGGACGAGGAAATAGAGATTCAAGACCTTTGCACCGAGTTGATACGCGTATTCTACAATTTCTGGAATTTCATCGTAATTCCACTGCGTTACGGAGGTTTGAACGAGGAAGTCAAGTTGTGCGCGTTTGAGTGCCTCCACACCGTTCATCGTCGCTTTCCACGCGCCCTCCAACCCACGAAACCGATCATGGTTCGTGGGTTGGATAGAGTCAAGGCTAATGCCTGCTCCGGTAACACCGTGCTCTTGCATCTTCTCGACAACTTCGTCGTTCAACAAGACACCATTTGTACCCATTACAACAAGAAACCCGGTATCGGAGGCATATTTCGATATCTCCAAGATATCCGGGCGTAACAGAGGTTCTCCACCAGTGAGAATAAGGAGGATATGCGGATTGATTTCGGCGATTTCATCAATGACGCGAAAACATTGTGATTGGCTTAATTCCGCGTCCCTTGAATGTCCATGTGAGCCTTGAATATCAGACAGATTAAAGTTTCCGTTTGCTAACTCGTTTGTGTCTACAAATCCTGCGGGGAGATAGCAGTGCGTACACTTTAGATTGCACAATCGGGTGATATTCCACGAAACTGCCTGAATTTTTGTATTTTCCATTTTTTAATGATACCTTGCGGTTCGGTCAGATGCGTTGGATAACCAACGACCTTCTCCGTAGATCTGAAGAAATACCCAAGCAACCCTCCGCTAGGCTTACGGGCCACAGTTTCGTTAAACCTGCACAAACGAAAGATGAAGTGGCTTATAGTGCATGTTCTGAAATCAGTTTTTCAACAGCAATGCGAGTGCGAAAACAATTAATCCCGCTATCAGCATCAAATTTTTCCAGACGTTGATATAAAGGTTATAATTAGACTGCACATCTGCATCGGGTGGAGTGATTTCGAGGTGCCGCCGATAGACCGAACTGTACAATCCCCAAAAGAGTGTCATGATGCCAAACGCCACGAGTTTCGCGACAAAAGCTAACATATAGGATCTGAAATCATTGTTAGCATTCCCAGTAAAAAAGCCGTTATTCCATGCGACGATAAAAAATACCATCGCGCCTGTCGTCAGTAAAACATGAATCATCAATCGTATCAGTACCCGAAAACGATTGTGAATTGCTAACAGGTTTTGGGGCGGTAAGTTGCGCTGTAGAATAGGCATCGCGACGAAGGTAGAAAAGGTAACACCACCGAACCAGGCGATTGCCGCTAACAGATGGACACCTCGGATGACAAGCTCCACGCTCTCACGCATTCGTTTCTATAATCCCTATTTTTCATAAATGATACCATACTTTGCGTCCAAAGTCAAATTTGTCTTCGCTCTACACACTTGACCAGAAGTAGCATCACACTGCGGACAGCGAGAGGCAATTATAAATCTCAAGACGGCGAGTCACGGCTTCAAATTGACGAAAATCAGTGCGACTACCGCGAGTAGTGCACCGATGAGAGGTATTCGCCCCAATCGCTCGCGGAGGAATACCATACCAACAAACATCGTGAACAACACGCCACCGGAACTTGACATCGGAAAAGCAATCAAAGCACTCACCTTATCCAGCGCAATGAGGAGTGCCCAGCTTCCGGCGACATTACAGATGCCTATGAGCGTGCCGTAGAAGACCTCCCACCAATTCGGCCACGTTTTCTGATAGAGGCAGACCCCCAAATAGATAAGTGTAGCGACACCGAAAAGTAGACTCATATAGAGGGATTTCTCATCAATAGGACACATCTCGTTGAAGGCTTTCATGGTGAGGCGTGAGATACCGGTGACAATCAGAATTATAACAGCAATAGCGAATCCTAAACCTTGAGGGACATCCGGTTTGTCAGGTGTAAATTTGTAGGTCGGTTCTTTTTCTCGTTGGCTGAGGAGTGGGATTGCCACGAAAGTTAAGAGAAGTCCTACGGCTTGCCAGAGATTGGGAATCTCCTTCCAGAATAGCATTGACACTAAAATCGGGACTACGATCGATAGCCTAACGAGTGCTGCCGTGACAACAATCCCGCTAAGTTGGATCCCAAGTGTAAATAACTCAAACCCAGCGGCGTACGTCACACCGTTTGATATACCCAATACGAAGGTTAACTTTGAGAACTCATAATCCTGTTCCTGGGACAGAACCCAGCTGCTGATAAAGAAAGCAACGAGGTAGTTGACAAAGCCGATCGGATTTAAGCGTTGTTGATTATCTTTGGCATGCTTGAGGAAGAGCCCAAAGCCGGAGAGCAGGACAATATTGAGAATTAGGAAGAGCATTTTTGGTATAGTCGTCAGAAAAATAGTTGTCAGCAGTTGGAAGTTAGGAAGTCGAAAAGTTGTGCCATTCTAACTTCCTAACTTTCGTACACTTATAGTAGAATCCGACAATAAATTTACACTTGTCGCATAGCCTGTTAGGCTGTGCCATCAGAACAGATAACTTCATAGCCCACACGACGCTACAAGTGTCCAAGTAATTACGGAATCTGCTATAATAATTTTCTGATCGCCGACTGCCGCCCGCTATCTTTAACCCAAGCAGTTCATAGTGTAGGGTGTTGGTCTCCTATGCTCGAATATGCACAACCTAACAGGTTATGCTACAAAGGTGGCAACTTGGGTTATCTTTCTTGATAACCGATGATTTGTATTATTCCATCGGCAACGCGACTTTGGTTTTCTCTCTTGCAGATTGATAGGTCGCCAGAACGACTTCTACAGCATGTTTTCCGCCTCTACCGTCAATCATAGGCGTTTTGTTATCTCGGATGCAGTCGACAAAATGGGTGAGTTCGCCGATGACCCCGTGAGGGCCATCTCGGTCAGGAACGATTTCTTTCCACTCCTCACCGCGTTTTTTGAGATAGGCGAGGTCAGCTGACATATCTAAGCGGAGTGAACCTTCGGAACCGTCAATAATGGTTTCGTTGGTGCCACGTGCGCCGAGGAAGCCGCCCCACCGTAGAATACCCACTGCTCCGGAATCGTAACGAATGAGCGAGACGGTGTAATCTTCCCAATCATCGTGCCCAGAAAAACTGCCTACTTCGGCAGCGACGGTGAGGGCAGTGCCCCCGAACCAATTAATCAGATCGGATTTGTGGATGCCGTTTTCCAGAAGTCCACCGACAGTGCCGTACCAGGTTTCGGGACGGCTACGCGGGGCATTATAGGGACCTGTGTAATCAGTTTCGATATAGGTAATATCTCCAATATCGCCAGCATCGACCATCTGCCTACCGAGTTCGTGGACTGGATAGAAGCGTAACACCTGCCCTACCATCAGGTGTGTTCCCGCCCTATCCGATGCCTCGATCATTGTGTTTGCATCAGCGAGGGTCAACGATAGCGGTTTTTCACAGAAAGCATGTATGCCCGCTTCAGCGGCATCAACGATGACCTGCGTATGTGCGATCGGCGGTGTTGCAACGACAACAGCGTCCACAATAGCAAATAATTCGTGATAGTCCTGGAACGCGCGAATTTGATGCCGTTGGGCGACGGCTTCCGCGGTGTCCAAGCGGAGATCTGCTACACCTACAAATTCACAATTTTCAACATTAGGGAGCGAGTTACAATGGGCGTTTCCCATGCCACCGACTCCGACTACACCTATGCGAACCATTTTGAATCCTCCTCTGCTTGAATGCTCGTAAGAGAGGTCTCAACCTCGAATCTTTATCATAGCGTAAGTCAGGCCTACAAAGCCCTTCCACTTAATCTTCTTCAGAAATTCGGTTTTTCAGAAGCCATTTTATAATTGAGATTGCGATGACGATACCAAAACCAAAAAGAATCCATTTGATGTGCGGCGAGGCACTTTCACCGAGATAAGAATAAATCAAGGTGGCTGGCATTTGACCGATCCCAGTGGCAACCCAAAACCCGAGAAACCGCATCCGGGTCGCGCCTGCAAAATAACTGATAACATCAAAAGAAATGAACGGCATTAAGCGAGCAATAAGAATGGCATAAGTCCCGTATTTTTCTACGAAATCATTTGCCTTTTCAACTGCGGGTTGACTGATGAGTTGCGTAATCCGTTGGATACCGAGATAGCGAGCGATATAGAAGCAGAATGCAGCTCCAACCATAGAACTGCTCCACGACAAAAGTGAACCCCACCAAAATCCGAAGAGCGTGCCGTTTGCAAAGGTAATCAGAAACGCTGGTAAAGGCGCAATCACACTCTGAAAGACCATGAGTATCGCCGATACAACGGGCGCGAAGGCACCATAACTTGCGATGTACGCCCGAACTGTTTCAATACTCTGAAAAGCCGCGGTGAGTTCGAGGAAATACCCCCAAATTTGTCTATGATAGGCACCACCAAGCACTAATCCAACCAGTATCACAAGCAGTAATATAACGTGACGCTTTTTGTGTCCGAAAACCGAGCGGAGGCTGCCCATTATCTTACACATCTTTCGCTTGCCGTATCAAAGCACGGTTCATTCGTTCTCGAAGCTGCTGTATCTTTTCATCTGTCCAACTGTAGAAGCCTTCCTTGGACTTCACGCCGAGTTTCCCGGATTCAACCATCTGTTGGAGGAGTGGATTGATGTCAGATGAACTGTTGAGGTCCTTATAGAGTTCTTCAAAAGCGGCAAGTACAAGATCCCACCCAGCGAGTTCAAAGACCTCAAAGGGACCAGCGACGCTAAGCCGCCGACCGAAACTGTTGCGTACAACCAGATCCACGGTCTCTGCACTGGCGATGCCTTGTTCAACGATGGCAAATGCTTCCCGAATCAAGGCGGCTTGCAGCCTCGGTCCGACAAAACCGAGTGCTTCTTTCTCAATGATGGCAGGTGTTTTACCAATCGTTTTTAAGAGTTCGAACGTCACTTCAACCGTTTCATCAGATGTATCAGGACTACGAATCAGCTCGACGAGCGGAATCAGATAAGGTGGATTAAAATAGTGGGTATTGAGTATCTGATTTTTACGTTTCGCATTTACACCGATTTGACTCGGCATTAATGCCGTCGTATTGCTCGCCAAAATTGTGTGCGTTGGACATATTGTGTCCAATTTACCAAATATCTGTTGTTTGAGTGCCAAATTCTCAGTCACGGCTTCCACTACAAAGTCCGCATTTTCAGCGACTATTTCGATTTCTGTAGAGGTCTGAATTCGCCGTAGGGTATGGGAAATACTCTCCTCTTGAATAATGGCATTTGAGGCGAGTACATTTAGATTTTGTTCAATTTGGATGAGGGCAATTTCGAGGTATTCGTTGGTGACATCGTGCAAATAGACGCGGTATCCTGCGCTTGCAAATTCCTGCGCGATGCCGTGCCCCATCAAACCTGCCCCAATAACTGCAACTTGTGCAATTTCATCAGTTGTCATCTTCTTTCCTCTCGCTAGCAATAAGAATAGTAAATTCCCCTCGCGGGTCGGTGTCCCGAAATTTCTCCAATGCTTCACCGACATTCCCGCGAAACACCTCTTCAAACCGTTTGGTCAACTCGCGTGCGACGACGATGTCCCGTTCACCCATCACTTCAAGGGCATCTTCAAGGAAACGCCGGAGTCGATACGGGGATTCAAAGAGAATTAACGTCCTTTCCTCGTCGGCGAGTCCACTCAACTGACGCTTTCTTTTCCCAGATTTTGGAGATAAGAACCCTTCAAAAGCAAAGTTATGTAAGGGTAGTCCAGAGATGGATGCCGCTGTGACGACTGCCGATGCTCCAGGAATAGGAACGATCGGAATTTCTGCCGCAATGCATCCACGCAAGAGCGGATATCCCGGATCGGAGATGATCGGCGTGCCAGCATCTGAAACGAGCGCAATTGTCTCACCCACCTTCAGGCGTTCGATGAGTTTGTCTCTCTTTATCTGCTGGTTACCTTCAAAGTAACTTGTGAGCGGTGTTTGAATCTTATAATGTGTTAGCAGACGACGGGTGTGACGGGTATCCTCAGCGGCAACAAGGTCTACCTCTTTGAGGATGCGAAGTGCGCGCAGCGTAATATCTTCTAAATTCCCAATGGGCGTGCTAACGAGGTAAAGCGTACCGGATGGCGTGTTCATTTTACTAACTGTCGGCTATCGGAAACCGTCAGCAATCAGAAACTATGAATAGAATCTGGCTGCTGATGGCTGAAGGTTGATAACTACTTCCCCTTGCGATATCGCGTGCTTCATGCTAAATTATCCAGAATGAAAACGACCTACGGTATCATAAGTTTTCTGTGGTTGATAACATCAGTCTATGCACAGCCGGTTCCTGACAAAAGACCATTTGAATCGGCGCGCCCGCTCTATGTCGGTGCGCGGGCATTAGGGATGGGCAATGCTTTTACTGCTGTTGCTGACGATGCCAGTGCAGGCTTTTGGAACCCAGCTGGCCTCATCCAGTGGCAGGGTGTGAAACTCTTCGCAGTCAATAAGTTCCACGACCGCAGCGATTACCGGTTCGACCCGAAGGGTATAGGTTATAGCTACCGTGGCTATAGCCTATTTTGGGGAAATAAAATCGCCATCGGTGTCGATAGTGGCGTTCCTGATTTTAATTATTACGGCATCGCGAGCCAATTCGGTCCGTATGTCGCCGCTGGATTAAGTCTCAAGTTTAAACGGAGACACCCCTCCGATGTCTATCAATTCTTCGGCTACGAGACAGCGTATGATCTCGGCTTGCTTTTCAAACCACATCCAAATCTCAAGTTCGGGTGCCTCGCGCAGAACCTCGAAGGTTATGGGATCCAATGGCTCACGCTCGGCATCTCCTATCGTTATGCGGAGCACTGGTTGCGAAGCGCGCCGTGCGAATTTTCAGTCGATGTCGCCCTCCCCATCAAAGGTAAAACACCAGAATTATACATCGGAGCGGAGTGGTATCCTTTCTCTATACTCCCTATCCGTCTTGGCATCTCAAACGGTTCACTAACAGGTGGAATGGGTATCACGTGGAAAGGGATTCACATCAATTACGCCCGAATTTTCGAGAAACACTCCACCTCTGATTTTATCGAAATAGCAATCAGTTTTTAGTAATCAGTCGTCAGTTAAGACATATTAGGGTTAAGCCAAGTTGCAAGTTTTGTAGCATAACCTGTTAGGTTGTGCAGCTTCGCACGCAGGAGACCAACACCCTACGCTACAAGGGTGAACTTATTTTTCGATTTTGCGATAGCTGGCAACCTACAACTATCTATTACTGCTCTCTTCCCAATCCAATGCCTCTTGACTCCATTCAAACTGCTGCAATGGACCAAATTTGAGGTTGACCGTCAAACTTTTCGGGGTCGGAGAACTGTCGAACAGATTGAAATCTCGGACAACAACGTAGGTATGTTGTCCATCGGTAATGTTTTGGCACGCCTCAATGAAATCATCTAAGTTGCGGATCTGTTTTCCGTTTATATCAAGAATCACGACCTTAGAGTTTCCATTCCGTTCCTGTAGACCGACACGCGAGAAACTACTCCCTGCAGCGGCGTACGGTAAATAAACACCATCGGCTTCTAAGAAGAGTATCCGACGGAGTTGGGGTGTAATATCGTGAAAGACAGCACCGCCAAACCTAACAAACCGCCGGACCTTCTTCGCCTCCAAGTCCTCCACAGGGACATCAAGGTTCAGGTTAGCACCGTTTCGGTAGACCTCTAATGTGATACTTTTTCCGACATTCCGGTTCAGGATGGCATCAAAGGTATAAAGGTCATCCTTGATAAGTTCATTATCAATACGATAGATAATATCAGATGCGCGGAGGATGGTCTCGCCTGTGGTCCTCGGAACAATGGATTCAATCTGAATAACCTTGGGTGTTCCGGCTTTGGAGGGACCTATCTCTGTGCGTAAATCACTTGGGAAATTGAAGTGTTTGATGGCTTCGCCAATAGAGATAAGTTCCAAATCGACACCGATTTCGCCGCGCTGGATTGACAATTTGTTGCGCATTAATTCAAGGGCATCATAGAGGTAATCAATCGGTAGTTCAAAACTGGAAGTATCCGTACCGCGTGCGTGAATAGCGATGACCTCACCTGCGGTATTCCACACAGGGCTCCCGCTTGATCCGCCTGTTCGGTCGAAAGTTGTGTGGATATAACTGGAATGGCGGTCGCCTTTGTTGACATTGAGGTTCGTAATTCTCCCGAATTTGATCGTATATTCCTCTTTCTCGTTGTTTCCAATAAGCAGGAGTTCATCTCCGAGAGACAGTGAATCCCATTCGCCGAGTTCAACGGCTTGAAGTTCAAAATCGACCTCAGTGGGATCAATTTGGTAAAACCCGAAATCATGCGTCGGATCGTAGTAGAGAATACGGGCTTCCGTAAAACTGCCGTCGTGAAAATTGATTTTGACATAGGCGGGACTGCTGCCGGTGACATGGCGGTTCGTGGCGATAATGCCGTGTTCCGCATCCACAACGAAACCAGTGGCAAAATTTGTGCCTTTCACTTCTGTTTCAAAGACGATTTCAGAGGAGGTTTCGACATTTACCACCATCGGTTTGTAGGCGGCAATCTGTTCTGTCCAGTCATGTTGGGAATTGGCGTTTATGGCGAAAATTAAAAACGAAAAAATTGTTAAGATTGTTCCGATCGTGGAGTTTTTAGTGAGAGTTCCAAAGATCTGTTTCATGATGCTCCCTTTTCCAATTTGGATTTTTTCAATTTTAAGAGTTTAACACAGCAGGTCAGGGATGTCAACCTTTTTTGGATACTTGTAAAGGTATCCGGTTACCAGAATTGGCTGTCAATTATCAACCATCAGCACAAGAAAATCTACCATGAAAGCCGTTAACATAAGTTAATGTTCCTATCTTGACAACACCTCTCGAACGTGATATATTGTTTACATTGCTTTTTAATTCATGGAGCCCCTGGACCGCTCTCCACTTCGTTAGGAGCGGATTTCTGGTTAACTCCAAATAGGGTTTGGGAACTTGCACCAAAACCCAAGCATGCAACAACGGCGCATGCGAATTTGAGAAACGAACATCAACAATAGAATGCACGTTATTTCTCCGTAAGGTAAATTTAAAATATGGCGACACATCACTTCACACCAAAAGTCTATTACACAGCAATTGGTGCACACGAACCGGTGCTCCACATTGAGAGCGGCGATACTGTTCTCACAACTACTGTGGATAATGCAGGCTACGATGCCACCGATACGCAGATAACCGAAAGAGGGAACCCACAAACAGGTCCTTTTTATATCCAATCAGCAGAACCGGGAGATACATTAGCTGTTCATTTCGATCGGATCGTCCCGAATCGTTCTATCGGACGGACATCTATGACTGTTGCTCCGAATGTCCTCGACCCGGACTATGCAGCGTCCGAGATGCCCGAAGGCGGTCGTGGTCTCGCAGAGTGGCATGTGGATGTGGAGAAATGGACGGCGACCTTGATGACTCCAGAAACACAATTAGGTGAACTCACGTTACCTCTTGAACCGATGGTCGGGTGTTTCGGGGTGGCACCGCCGCGAGGACAAGCGATCTCAACGGCGACCTCCTCTACACACGGCGGGAACATGGACTATCGCGGTTTTCAGGAGGGTGTTACCGTCTATTTCCCGGTCTTTGTCTCCGGGGCACTTTTTCATCTCGGTGATGGACACGCAGTGCAAGGTGATGGCGAAATCGTCGGGACTGGGATCGAAATCTCTTTTGATGTGCAGTTTACGGTTGAAGTGCGCAAGGGAAAAAGCATCAACTGGCCCCGTGCCGAAAATAGTGATTATATCCTCACAGCGGGCAACGCACGTCCATTGGATCAAGCAGTGCAACACGCGACGACGGAACTTCTGCGATGGTTGGATGAACTCGGTTTGGAAAAACGTGCCGCACATACCCTGTTAGGACAAACCGTAGAATATGATATGGGTAACGTCTTTGATCCAGCGTATACAATGGTATGTAAAATCAAAAAGTCAATATTACGGGACATCGGGATTATGTAACATGTGACCACAAGTCCCCCTGGTCAGGGGATTTAGGGGGCTGCGGATCTATCGGTCAAAATGTGACTGATAACCTTTTATTCCTCTTTATTCATATCCAATTCTGCCATAGACCGAAGATTCAATAGCGGTGTCATCACGCCGCCAGCAGCGGGGAGGACAACCCCGGTGTCGTAAAGTTTCATCGCAGAAATCGTAGCATGTGCGACATCCTCAGGTGCGCCCGCGCGAACCATGAAGATATAGCCTTTCTCCGCTGCCTCTTCATAATCCGGGATACGGACACGTGACAGGTCGGTATCAATCACACCTGCAGCGATACCGTTCACCTTAATGCCGTGCGCCGCCAATCGTCCCGCAAATGCGCGCATGCTCATCTCTAAACCTGCTTTTGAGATACAGTAGGCGGTGCGGTTGTCAGATGCCATGATATCCGAAATCGAGAGTGTATAGATAATGCACCCGCGAACCTCGTTTGCTATCATATCATTCGCGACGCGCTGCGTGAGAAAGTGGGTTGCCTTGAGATTAGTGTTGACAATTAGATCGAACTGTTCTGGTGTCTCTTCAAGAATGTCAGCGATACGGGTAATCCCAGCGTTGTTGATGAGGATATCTACCCTCCCGAAAGCGTCATGCGCAGTATCAAGTAGTTTTTGATGCGCGTCGAGGTCGCTGATGTCCGCTTGGATAATAACCGCTCTTCTGCCAAGTGCTTCCACTTCCTGTTGTACGGATTCAGCAGCATCTCGGTTCTGGTTGTAGTTGATAAGTACATCGGCACCTTGGCGCGCCAATTCAATGGCGATTGCGCGTCCAATACCACGACTGGACCCTGTCACGATTGCGGATTTATCAGTGAACGAAACATCTGTTGCGAAGAATCCAAGATCTGTATCTGTAGGCATTTTTTTCTCCGAAAAACAATATAAAGGTAAATTGCTGGATTTTGCGGACGACACAGGGTGTGTGCCTGCTACTTTCAATCCGAATATGGGTCTGCGGCATCGCGGAGGGCATCTCCCAAGAAGTTAAAAGCGATTACAACGACAAGCACCGGCACTGCAGGGAAAATGAGCCATGGATAATGGAGCAGCACGGTGACGCGCTGTGCCTCCTCCAATAGGACCCCCCAACTCGTCATCGGCGGACGGATCCCCAATCCTAAGAAACTAAGCGCGGTTTCCCCTAAAATCATACCGGGGATAGCGAGTGTAGCGATAACGATGATATGGCTATAACACCCGGGGAGCAAGTGTCTTGTGATGATGTGCCAATGTCCCGCGCCTGCAGCACGTGCAGCCATCACGAAATCACTCTCCCGATATGCTAAGACTTTTCCGCGTACCTGCCGTGCCAATCCTCCCCAACGTATAATCGACAAAATAATGGTGATACCGAAGTAGATTTGGATACTCGACCAACCGGGCGGTAGTGCGGCACCGAGTGCCATCCACAGCGGGATGTCCGGGAATGCTGAAAGGATTTCAATAACGCGTTGAATGAGATTGTCTACCCATCCGCCCCAATATCCAGAGACAGTACCGAGGATAGAACCAAGAATGATGCTCATAAAAACACCCATCAAGCCGAGCGTCATTGAGACGCGCGCCCCGTACATGATCCGCGACAGCAGATCGCGTCCCATCCGATCAGTGCCTAATAGGAACATGGGACCGGCAGAGCTGAAAAAGTGATGTCTGCCGTCCGCATCCTTGAAAAAGAACTCAACGGGATGATGTTGCTCCAAGTCTTTGGTGAATTCCAATTCAAGACTTTCTGGATTACGGATGGATTTCAACCCGTGAACATAGAACCCATCTTTGACAGAGAAATGGAGACGTTGCGGTGGCACGTGGCGCAACCGCATATTGATTTCGTTGTAGTGATAAGGAGCGAAAAAGTCGGCACCAATGGCGAGTATGTAAAAGAGAAGTAGAAGCACGCCCGCAATAACCCCCATCCGATTTTTACGGAACCGTCGCCATATCAGTTGGCGGTAACTCAGCTGACCTATTTCCGCTGCATCTTTAACTTCTGCCGCAATCTCGTCTACCTGATCATCTATGCTTGGTATCTCATTCATCTACTTTTCGGTCATTCCTCCCAATTCTTCAGGTTTGGGAGGAATGACCGCTCCTTTTTTCTTGAGATTTCTTCTAAATTGTGGTATCATTAAAGCATCGCATTGGCAGACAGCTCAAGCGTTGCCACCTTGGTAATGTGTCGGTTTCCTACCCACTTGAATAGGGGTTAAAAATGCGAGATGCGATATTCTATGAGAACTTACAAATACCAGATCCGCGACCATCCGAAGAATAAGCGTCTTGGCAATATGCTGGACGATCTTTGAGCTGTGCATAATCACTTCTTGAGAGTGGAGCAACGTTATTATCGTCTTTATGGCAAATATGCGGGTCGTTATCGTTTGCAACCACATTTGACGAAGTTGCTCAAACGCACGAAGAAACACTGGGCGTGGATACCTCGCGACACGCTTGACGCAGTGATTATCCGTCTTGACACCACCTATCAACGCTTTTTTAAAGGTTTGGGGGGTTTGCCAAAATCTAAACGCAAACATCGCTATCGCTCTGCCAAGTTTCAAAGCGGCTACAAACTTGAAAAGGGTCGTGTGCGGCTCTCGTTCAAAGCTTGGCACGAATTCTCTAAATCTTTGAAGTTCAATAAACACTTTTTCTCTTTTCATCAACATCGCGATGGGATAGGCCATGTGCGTTATATCCAAATACTTCGCGATGCTGTTGGCACCTACTGGCTTCATATTCTCACAGATGATAAGAGTTCTGAACCTTATTCTGCTACGGGTGAGAACGTAGGAATAGACTTTGGTTTGGATACCTATTTGACCCTGAGTAACGGCGAAAAGATACAATCGCCACAATATCTGAAACAGTCATTGAAAGCCTTGCGAAGCCTTCATAAGAGCCTTGCTCGTAAAGTCCAAGGTTCTAATAATTGGTATCGTTGTGTGCGTCAATTGGCACGCTTGTATAGACATATCGCCAACCAACGCAAAGACTTTCATTGGAAACTTGCGACGGACCTTTGCAAGAGGTTTGACACCCTCGTTACCGAAACCTTGAGCTTGGAGGGTATGAAACGGCTGTGGGGTCGCAAAGTATCCGATCTGGCTTTCGGTCAGTTGGTGGAGATACTGCGATTTAAGTGTTTCAAACATAATAAATCGTTCCGTCAAGTGGGTCAATGGACGACTACCTCTAAACCTTGTAGCCAGTGTAGTTACAAGAATAAGAATCTCTCACTCAACGATCGGCAGTGGATATGTCCTGAATGTGGTTCACATCACGATAGAGACATTAATGCTGCTATTAATATTCTTCGGGGCGGCTTGGATCCCCACGTGGAGCCGATGTAAGCCGATGGTTCGCCATCGCTAACGGCTACGAAGCACAAGCCCAAGCCTTTAGGTTTGGGTGCCTTGACAATAAATCTATCGCAAAAATTAGACCTGTGGAACACAACCGCAGGTTGCCTGTAACATCGGCGTAGGCGGTTCGAATGCAGAAACCTTCAAATCACAAACCACATGACTCATCCGCAAGGAAAGTTTAAAAATCTCATTCATAACGAATCCTTGGATCTACCCAAGCGAGGGCTATATCTGCAAGTAGGTTGCCGATAACCAGCAGAAGGCTCAGCATCATAATCAACGTCCCTGCAAGATAGATGTCCTCGTTCAATAAACTGCGCAAGAGAATTGGTCCGACTGTCGGTAATCCCAAAACGATTGAGACGATCGCTGAACCGGAGAGAATACCGGGTAGGCTCATCCCCAAGATGCTGATGAGCGGATTGATCGCAATCCGCACGGCATGCTTACTGACCACAACTATCTCTTTAAGCCCTTTTGCTCTTGCCGTTTGAACAAAAGGTTGTCCCAAAACATCAAGAAGGTTGCCACGCATAATCCGCATCAAACTCGCCGTTCCATTGATCCCGACCACGATGACAGGGATCCAGAGGTGCTTGAAGAGGTCGTTTAGTTTTCCCCAGGTCCACGGCGCGCCTTCATAGTAAGCAGAGAACAAACCAAACAGTGGCACCCCGAAAATGTCAAATGCAAAAACCATCAATGATAGTGCTAAGAGAAATGCCGGTATGGACATCCCAACGAAACTGAGGAAGGTGAGAAAATGATCCGACCATTTGTATTGATGCGTAGCGGAATAGACACCGAGGGGGATAGCGACAACATAGGTAAAGATAAGCGATCCAACAGAGATAATCAGGGTGAAAGCTATTCTGTCCCATATCAGTTCGTGAACCTCTCGCTTATACTCAAACGACTCGCCGAAGTTACCACGCACAAAGCCGCCTATCCAGATAAAGTAACGTTTCCAGAGCGGTTCGTTCAAGCCATAGCGTGCCCGCAATTCCTCAACATGCGCCAGCGAACTGCTATCGCCGAACTCCTCCTCTAATCGCTGAATTTCTCGATCGAGGTAATCGCCTTGTGGAAGCTGGATGATGATAAAAGAGATAATAGAAATCGCCATGAGTGTCGGAATTGCGATCAAACATCGGCGAATGATATAGGTAATTATGGGTGTATCTCCTTGTTCCTGGTTTTCGCTTATCGGTTAAGAGGTTCTCGTTTAACAAAACCCTCTTGTGACCAACAACTGACGACCAACAGCCGACAACTATTCTTTGGATATCCAACACTGTTCGGGATAACTGGTCGCGGGGGTAACAATTGCCCAGGGCCCCAAAATCCCGTCGTTTGGGACGTTGTGAAAATGGTTGGCTACAACTAAAAGCGATGGCGAACGCGCCGCAGAGCCGAGATGAAAGGGCCCCTCGTCGATGTGAATTCTGACAGCATCTCGGACGTATTGGTGCCGTTGTTTTTCACTGGGTTCCTTTTTAATCTCGTCGTATAAATCGAGTAATTTTTTTAGAGGTCCGGTGGCGGGTTCACCTTTTTCACCACCCGTTTCATACCACTTCCCTACCTTCGGATGCCAGTACTTGGGGAGTGTCGGAAATACCCAATCGGGATACGTGAACAAATCCATCTCCGCCTCACCGTGCATACTGATTGTGAATTTACCGAGCGTCCGACGCAAACTTAACTCCGCACCCGGAGGCGTATAAAGCAGAGTCTTCAAACCGAGTTGCTCCCATCCTTCCTGAATAATTAGCCCGATGTCATTCTGTTGACTGTTCAGATTAGAACTCGGAACGTCCATGAGTATATCAATCCGTTCACCATCCGGGCGTAGTCTATATCCGTCCTCATCACGGGCTGTAAGACCCATTTCATCGAGCAGTCGGTTTCCTGCATCAATATCAAAGTCTGCATCGGCTCGTTTCCATTCCTCAAAGAGGGACTGCCCGTCTTCATCGGCAAAGTGCCATCCCTCTTGACTGACGGTTGCCGCTTGCGGTTCCAACAAGCCGCGCCACGCGATTTCGTTACATTTCACGCGATCAATACCATAAGCGAGTGCCTTACGGAAACGTTGATCCCGAATGAGTTGTCTCAAGGCAGGGTCGGGATCGGTCCAGTTAATCAAAATTGCGGGTTGTGCACCTGCAGTGCTTTTCCAGCGCCGGACTTTATAGTTTCCTTTCTCCTGTCCCTTCAAATAGAGTGCGAGATCACGGAGTTCCATTCCGCGGTATTGGCAGTCGATCTCCCCGGCGAGGATTTTGAGTACACGCACCTGCGGCTCAGGCACTAAACTTGTTTTGACTCTGTCAATGTAAGGGAGCTGCCTGCCGAGTTCATCAAGGACATAGTAATAGGGGTTGCGCTCTAACTCGACACGGAAGCCACCCTTTTCATATTTGGTCACCCGCCAGGGCCACAACGTCGGACGCTCTGGATTTTGATGGGGGATGTTCTCCTTCTCAAATTGGATGAAGTCTGTGTATTTCGGGTTTTCATCCGGGTGGAACTGCATCATATAGTGCTCGGGGATGTTATACTGATTGCACCACCAAAAACCTGTCGCCAACCAGAGCGGCACGAGCCAGTTGGGCCCTGCGAATTTCATCACAATCGTATAATCATCAGGTGTTTCGACTTCCATCGGAATACCGTTTACTTTGCACCAAACCGGTGGGCTGTATTTGTACCGTTCATCAAGGCAGAGTTCATAATAGAAAGCGAAGGAGGCTGAGGTATAGGGATGTCCGTCCGACCATTTGACCCGCTTGCGGAGATGCAACGTCAACACACTTCCATCCTCATTAAACTCCCATGTTTCAGCAAGACCGGGTTCTAGACCAGAGGCATCAAATTTCCATCGGATGAGTGGGGCATAACCCGCTGTCATTTTCCACGTCCCTAAATCTGGATGTGTATGGAATCGGTGCCACGTGCCGCCATAGGGACCTGGACGTTCATAGCCATCGAAATTCGTCTTGGCAATGAGTGGATTTTCTGGAAGCCGTTCAGCAAGAGATGGGAGTTTGCCTTCGGCGACGAGTTTTGCCCACATCGGTGCCTCTTTTGCCTCAATCCCACGCGGAAAATCGGAGGTATCTTCCAGTGGGTTTCCTGAACATCCGACGATGAGAACCGAGAAGATAATCAACACTTTCATAAAATTCAGAGCAGCTCGATGAAATTCCATTATGACTAAACTCCCTGTAACTCCAACGTATCACTGTGATGACATGCTACCTGAACACCCGACGCTACCTGACGGAGTTCCGGTGTCTCCTGTTTGCATATATCGGTTGCGTAACGACATCGAGGGTGGAAATAGCATCCAGTCGGTGGTTGAGATGGGTCGGGGACATCGCCTGCCAGACGGATGTGTTCGCGCTGACGCTGCGCGCTCGGATCTGGAAGTGGCACAGCAGATATTAATGCTTCCGTGTAGGGGTGTTTCGGCGATTGATAGAGGGTTTCGGCATCGCTGATCTCCACAATTTTACCGAGATACATGACTGCGACGCGGTCACTGATATGCTCAACGACACTTAAATCGTGCGCAATAAAAATATAAGAGAGGTGGAACTTTTCACGGAGTTCTGCCAGCAGATTGAGAATTTGGGCTTGGACCGAAACATCCAATGCAGAGACCGGTTCATCTGCGACGATGAGTTCAGGTTGAAGTGCTAACGCCCGTGCAATACCAATGCGTTGCCGCTGTCCACCACTGAAGGCATGGGGGTATCGGCGGATATCCTGCGATCTTAATCCTACAGCCTCCAGCAGTTCAACAACTCGGTCGTGAAGTGCTGCCCCCTTTTCGGTCCGATTGACGCGCATCGGTTCGCCAACAATATCTCCGACTGTCATCCGTGGATTGAGCGATGCGTGTGGGTCTTGGAAGATCATCTGGATACGTCTACGATAAGGACGCATCTCATGGTGAGATAACTTTGCTAAGTCTACTTCTTCCTCACCGAAAATGAAACTCCCGCTTGTAGGTGGAATCAATCGGAGTAAGCATCGTCCTGCGGTAGTTTTCCCACAGCCACTTTCGCCGACGAGACCGAGCGTTTCACCGCGTTGGATGTCAAAACTGATACCATCGACTGCCTTGACATAACCGATAGTGCGCTGAAAGATACCTTTCTGTATCGGAAAATATTTTCTGAGATCGTGCACCTCAAGCAATTTCACTTCTTAATTTTTTAATTGTTCCTTGCGGTTTTTTTAATTATACCTTGCGGAATAATTGAGTAGGTTTGGTGTTTAACGTGCCTTCCTCTTGAATCGCCTGCCTTGTTGTTGCAAACTACTGTTCTGGTTTGAGAATAAAACCCCCAAAATTCACAAAACCCGTAAAACTCATCGGAATGAAATGGAGCGTAACCGCAGAGCAATACATTAAAAATCTGTGTGAAGCCAGCATCTGACATCGTGTTCATCGTTTTCTGTTTTTCCATTGACTCCCACGAGTTCTGGCATCCGCTCACACTCCCCCATCCGTTCTGAACACCGCGGTTGAAACGAGCATCCCGTTGGAAGTGTCAAAGGGTGCGGCACCGTCCCGGGTATAGAAGGCAAGGTTCTCTGCGGCGTTTTTCCAAGGACGGGTATGGACTTCAGCAATCCTTGGGTGTACGGATGCAGCGGATGATAGAAAATGTCATCAACGGTGCCTTTTTCGACGACGCGTCCTGCGTACATGACAACCACTTCATCAGCGAGATCCGCGATAACCCCAAGGTCATGAGTAATGAGCATAATTGCCATCCCCAGTTCCGCTTGGAGTTCCTGCATGAGACCGAGCACCTGGGCTTGAATCGTCACATCGAGTGCAGTCGTGGGTTCATCGGCAATGAGCAGGGTCGGTGAACAACAGAGTGCCATCGCAATCATGACACGTTGACGCATACCGCCGGAAAGTTGGTGGGGATATTCATCGACGCGTTGGGTAGGGGCAGGTATACCGACACGCGCGATCATTTCAATTGCGCGTTCGCGCGCTGTCTTTTTATCAACCTGCTCGTGTAAGATAATCGCTTCAGCAATCTGGTTCCCGATCGTATAGACTGGATTGAGGGAGGTCATCGGCTCCTGGAAGATGATGGCAATTTCACTGCCTCGAATTTGGCGCATCAATTCGCTTTTCGGCGACACTTGTGCAATGTCTAAAGGGGCATCTTCACCGTTGCGATAAAATCGGATCTCACCGGATTCAATACGTCCCGGTGACGGCACGAGTTGGAGCAGCGATAGCCCAGTGATGCTTTTTCCGCAGCCGCTTTCGCCGACAACGCCGACAGTTTGTCCGCGGCTAATTTCAAAACTGACATCATTCACGGCATTTACGATGCCATCATCTGTTGGAAATACTGTCTTTAATCCAGAAATTTCCAGAAGCGGTTTTTTGGCAGATGTTTTATATGCTGAATCCATTTTCCTTCTCGCGCTCTGGAGATCGCCTTACAAAATTTCAGCCTATTGTACACAAAAAACGGTTGTGTGTCAACTGTTTTCTCCAAATTTTACCTGTCAAGCGATTTAAAAAAGAAAAGCGCGGTTAAAAACCGCGCCTCTATCGGTTAAACAAGCGTTATGGCATCAGTTGTGTTCACTACCACCTTTATCGTATTGCTCGTTTAATGCAAGTCCAGTGTTAGATTCTTCGCCTTCGTCTCCAATGGTTAATTCATCTGTCCTTGAACAACCGTTAACAATAGAAATCACCAACGCAATAACAAGTACTAGGACTTACGCATGCTGCTCTTTTGTAGCAGAACCTGTTAGGTTGTGCCACGAGGACATCTGTGTTTTTTTGGGGTTTTTCCTCTCACAAAGCGGTCTATGATCGTAATTGCGTAAGTCCTGAAGTACAAGACGCAGGGTATAGATACGCTTCCTGTATATACTCCGTTTTTCGTGAATATTTTTGATTGGGTTTTCGTTCAATCAAAAAGTTATAACTCTGTTTTAATGTGATTCCAAAATACAGTTAACTTTTCGCTGGCAATATCTCGTGCATAATTAACCACGTTGGCTTCGCTTGTCTGTTCTTCATAATCTATGGTATCGGTGCGCCATACCTTTGATGAATCCTGCATTGGACTAAAGAAGTAATCAGGCGCATGCGGGGCAGCAATTACAGACGACTGTGGTGTGTCTGGGGTCTCTACTCCGGTTTCAGTGTCTTTAACCAGTGCCCATGGAGAAGGTGAAATCCTAACGTGCCGAAGTCGTGTTTTTTCCATTGCGGTCAAACCGAACTCTGGTTCCGGTGAATTTGTGAAAAATGCAAGTTTCATGACGAAACCGGAAGCGACGAGAAAGCAGAGTAGGACAATAGCGTTGACGAGCCTTGGAGAGATATCCAACTTTAACCGGTCAAGACACCACGCTAAGGGACTCGCGAAGAATGCAAGTTGCTGTTGTCTATGGAGTTGCCGGATGCTCCGTTGAATGTTCCCGACTAATTCCGGCGGTGGAATTGGGGCATCCGTATCCCCTAACACAGCCGCGGTGTGCCATAACGCTTCGTACTCCCTTTGGCATTCTGGACAGGTCCGCAGATGTTCTAAGAGGAGGTGTCGCGAAATTTCTTCAGAAATCGGCTCTGTTGTCCGTGCCTCCCCCTTCATGACGAGGTGTGGCAAATTGTTAAGAGTCTGTTCGCAATTCAAATTCATTGAGACTCTCCTTCCAAGAGATAATACTTACTCAACTTCCGCTTGAGATTTTTCAGTGCCTGATTCAACCGTGAAGCCACGGTGCCTTCAGAACACTTCAATATCTTAGCGATCTCCCGGTACTTGAGGTGCTGCATATAGTACAGTGTGACGACTTCGCGCTGTTTCTGCGGTAACCGATTGATGGCACTTTGAACCATTTCACTCTGCTCGGTATTAACTATTATTCGTTCGGGTGAGTCCGTTTCAGAAGCTACACCATCCACTTCTACTTCTTCGGTGTAGGAGGTAAGTTTACGTTTGTACGATCGCGATTTACGGATATACTGCTGGCAGGTATTGATGCCGATACTATATAGCCATGTTCCGAACTGCGACTGAAATCGAAACGTTTTAATTGACTTGTAGGCCTCCAAAAACGTTTCCTGTGTCGCGTCGGCGGCATCTTCAGGATTGCCGAGCATTCGGTACGCAAGTCCATAAATCTTTGAATGATGTCGATTGACGAGCTCGTTGAACGCCTCGGCATCGCCTTCCACTGTTTGGTGTACGTACACATCGTCAGGAATCATATCACACTCGCTTCGTCAGGATGTTGTCTGGTTTGTTGCGTCAACATTGATTTCCCTTCACTTTTTTCAAAAGTGGCAACGCGTTCATAAATTAGGAAGTCATCTACTTTGTTGAGTCGGAATCAATCTTTCTTCATTTTTTTGCTTTCAAGAGCCAAAAAGAGAAACGATGTCCTGATTTTTTACGACTGATTCGTTAAATTTTGAACCATTACACGGCTTCACACGCCTCACAGACGAAGGCGAAACGCTTAGAGCCATTTGCCTCAAACTCGGTCTCGTAATCGTAACTGACCGGTACGTTTGATGTACCGCACCAATCGCAGCGTCCAGAAAAAGTATGGGCTTTCTGTCCCAACAAAACTTCCTTCTGCTCCTCAACTTTTCGGGTGGCAGCGATGAGGTCAAGTGCGTTTTGGCGGAGCCTCGTATCGGTTTCCTCCTTAGCGATTCTTTCAAGAAGCGGCTGCAATCTCGGATCGTTCGGATTTCCGCCGTCGTCGAGTGTGTGCCACGCGGCTTTTCGGACACGCACGTCGGGATCAACCAAACCTTTGTACAGTGCCACCCAAACTTTGTCAATACTTTTCCGAACATGACACGGACAGAGGTTATCCATTGCCTCAACACGATCATCCGGGTTGGAAGAGTAGGCGAGAGAAAGATAGTATTCGACCTCACTACCGCGCAACCGATCTTCACCTCGACGATGTGCTTTTTTTTGATATTTGTTCATGCCTCTCATTTTTCTCTGCTTCAGAATCCCATGTTTTGGCATCTGTTTCCTCCGTTTTTAGAATTACAGCAAGACATCTTCGGTTTTTAGAGTTAATCCGCAATAGAGTCGAGGGTGTCTCACAAATAGATCGCCTCACTGAGTACAGACTCTCTAATCTCCTTTCGGAGTGAGTTTTGCGTCCCTACATCCACCTCACATCCGAGTCTGTCCTCCAAAAAGTGTTGAAGACCGACAAATTGAAAATCAATGGAGGATTTACGCGGCGTGTGTCTACCATCTTCTCGATTGTACAAGTGCTTCTACCTCATCAATCTCTTTCGGGACACCCTCTGTCAAGACTTCAGAACCATCTTCAGTGATGAGGATATCGTCCTCTATGCGGACACCAATACCGAGATACGACCGTGGAACATCCTTTGTCCCCTCAGCGACGTAGAGTCCCGGTTCAATAGTCATCACCATACCGGGCTGAAAGGTTTTGAAATCACCGTTGGGTTCGTGGACGCAATTGACATCGTGGACATCCAAACCGAGCATGTGTCCGATTCGGTACATGTAGAACTGTCGGTATGCCTCTTCCTTTATCAATTTCTTTGCTTTCCCCTTGAGAAGACCGAGACTGAGCATTCCTTCGGTTAACAACTCAATCGACTTTTGGTGTGGTTCGTCAATAGAAACCCCAGGACGGATAGAATCAATAATGGCATAGTGTGCTTCAAGAACAATCTGATAAATTTCTCTTTGTGCTTTCGTGAAGGTTCCGTTTGCGGGAAAGGTACGGGTCACATCGCCAGAGTACCGACCATATTCCGCACCTGCGTCAATGAGCACGAGGGTTTCATCTTCAATCTGGCAGTCATTTGTTGTATAGTGGAGCGTCGTCGCGTTTCCGCCACTCGCAACGATGGTAGGAAAAGCGATGCCGTTTGCCCCGTTCATACGGAACGTGGATTCAACGAGAGCCTCCAGTTCGTACTCATACAATCCCGGACGAACAGCCTTCATCGCGGCGACATGCCCAGCGACGGTAATCTCTGTCGCCAGTCGAGTGCGCTGCAGTTCGGTCTCATTTTTAATTAACCGCAGTTCACTGAGAATCGGACTCGGATCGACAAGCGTATCAAAACCCTTCCCAGATCGGATTCTCGATCTGACAGATTGCGTGAAGTGCGCGAGGATTTCGGTGTCAACATCTGCATTGGAACCGAGGGTATAGTAAAGTCGTCCGGCATCCTGTAGGTACTTCCCGATTTTCTCACTGAATTTCTCTATTGAATAGGCTTTATCTGCTCCGTAGCGTCTACGAGCGTCCTTAACGCCGACACGTTTACCGTTCCAGATTTCCGCCTGCTTATCTTTTGGACGAACAAACAGAATATACTGATGTTTCGGATGATCGGGCGCGATGACGCAGATTGAGTCTGGTTCTTCAAACCCCGTAAGGTAATAAAAATTCGGATCTGGACGATAATTATATTCGGTGTCGTGATTCCAGATGGCAGGGGGGCTACTGGCGAAGATAGCGACCCCACCACGTCCCATTTTTTCGATAAAGGCTTCGCGATTCTGCTTATGCAACGCGTATTCTCCTCATAAAGATACAACGATTCTTAGAGATATTCGATCGGTGTGCCGATTTTGCCGACGATCCCCCCACTGGCGACCATTGGATACATGGGTTTTGCCCAGAAAATACCATCTACCGGGGCACGGATAGACTCCCGCACATTGCCAAACACATCGCAGATGTCTGCTACTGGTTGATGCATCGTCAGTTGGTCATATAATTTCGCTTTGTGATAAACAAATCCACCTTCATTACTGAGGACCGGGACAAACCGTTTAACAACGATTTGCCGTTGAGGAATCTGCGGGGTCCCGACAATGAATTTATAATATTGGAGGACATTGAGCACGCCTCGTACCCCCTTCTCGATGCTTACTGCATCCCATCCGTGGGTGCCCCCTAATTCGGGATCAATCGTTGGAATGCCGACCGCTGGTGCCGCTTGAGCAAGTTGTCCTTCTGGTCCCTTCTGATTGAGAATATGTCCTATACCAAAGACACGTGCCAGTTCAAGGCAGTCACCATGAAGTGCGTGTTTTTCGTCAACACGGACACGTACCTCGTCAATCATCGGATGTACGCCACCTTGGTGCAGATCGAGGCAGTAATCGGCTTGTTGGATAGCGCGCCGAAAGAGGTGATATGCTATTCGCTCACTTGATGTTCCATCACGCCTCCCGGGAAAACAACGGTTCATTTTGCGGTTGTCTACAGGGTTCAATGCCTGTTTCATGTGAAATGCGTGAAAGTTGACAAGTGGTACAGCAATAATCTTCCCATACAACTGCTCTGGTGTGATTGTACAGAGGACCTTGTGAATAACGGCGATTCCGTTGAGTTCATCCCCATCGCTAATCGCCTGGATGTAGAGTGTTTTGCCGGGGTACCTCCCATTGATTAGCACAACAGGCAGTCGGACAGCCGTTCCATCGGACATGCTGCCGACCTTGATATGTCCTTCTGTTCGGGTTCCAGGTTCGGCGACTAATTGCCCAACGACCAACTGACTATGGCGAATTTTATTCCTCATGAGGGTTATTTTATCAGAATCTGAGAAATAAGTCAAATCGGAGTCAGTCATCAGCAATCAGTAAGAGTCGGGATACAGAGATACCACCTAATGGGAATCGGATTATCGCTTGATTTCAAGACGATTTTCTGGTAGACTGATGTACATGAACACAGAAGACCAGAAAAAAATTGCCGCAGAAAAAGCGACAGAGAATGTCCAATCTGGTATGGTTGTCGGATTAGGGACAGGCTCTACAGTCTACTACGCGCTCCTGAAACTTGGTAAGATGCTGCAGGAAGGGCTTGATATCGTCGGTGTTCCAACCTCCGCAGGCACCGAAAAAATTGCGACAGCACAACAGATACCCCTCGCGACGCTCACCACTCATCCCAGTATCGATCTGACGATTGACGGTGCCGACGAAGTTGACGCATACCTTAACCTCATCAAAGGTGGTGGTGCCGCACTCGTCAGAGAAAAAATCATCGCTAATGCATCCAAAAAAATATTGATTGTCGTCGATGAAAGCAAGGTATCACGCGTCCTTGGCACGACCTTTCCGCTTCCTGTAGAAATTGTGCAGTTCGGATGGGAATCGACACAAACTGAAGTCAATCGGATTTGTGGGAAATCAACGTTACGCCTTACATCCACCGAGGCCGGAAATCGACACCCACTGATTACTGACAACGGCAACTATATCCTCGATTGCCATTTTGACGGGATTCCTGTCCCGCAAGAGATTGAGTTGCAACTGAACAATATTCCCGGTGTCGTGGAGAATGGGATATTCGTCAATCGCGCCGACAAAATCATCATCGGCACACCTTCCGGTATTCGATATATGGAGTAAAACTCACAATGGTTAAGTATCGGATCTTGCTCATCCTGTTTGTTTTTGCTTCCATCACGGTCTCCAATCCGGTTAGCGGTGAAATATTTACGGAGAGTGGATTGGTGGATATCCCAACCGGTGAAGTGCTAAAACATGGGATATTCGGGGTAGGCACGTACGTAGCTTTCCAGCATTCCTTTGAAGATATGCCCTCAACTGCAGAGAATAATTCCTCTGTCAATGCCCTCGCGATTCGCCTTAACTTCGGACTGTTTGATCGTGTCGAATTTGGGTTAGAACATCTATGGAACGAACACGGCTTCGAACCTGTCACCGAGCGAACTGTAAATCTGAAAGTCCAACTCTTAAAAGAGCAAGAGGTTGGGGTAATTCCGAGTGTAGCGATAGGGATTGAGCCCCTTAGTACGAAACTTTTGTCGGGAAACTCGGAAACAGAAGAGAATGAAAACCCTTCGGTGTTTCTTGCTGTCAGTAAAACCTTTAATTTGCCGTGGATTCACCAATTTTCTGGGCATATCGGTGTCGGCACACAGCGGTTCGCGTCTGCCGGAGGTACTGTTGGTCTGTTTATCGGTCTGAGCAAAGAATTTCAACCGGCTTTCACGAGAGGCGACATCACAATGAGCATGGAATTCGATGGGGCAGGTGTGAACGTTGGGATGCGATATATCACCCCAAGTGGGCTTCAGGTCGCCTTGGGTGCCGAGACCTTGAACAGTCCAGACGAATCGCGATATCTTGCTACTGTTTCATGGACGAACGAGCGATTGGTCAAACAGATTGATGAAACGAGACGGTTGATTAAACAACTTGCGATTGAAGCGAAGCGTGCAGTTTCACAGAAGTCTAAATAGCTAGCTAACAGGACTTACGCCTGCTGCTCTTTTGTAGCATAACCTGTTAGGTTGCGCCACGAGAACATCTGTGTTTTTTGGGGTTCTCCTTCTCACAAAGCATTCTATAGTCAAAATTGCGTAAGTCCTGGCTAATTTTAGAAGTTGGCAGGTTACGTCGAAAAAAGAAGTAGAAATCACTACTTTGTCAAATTTCAAATTATAGATGATCCTGTTTGTAGCCGGAAAATCATTCATTATCCGTTGTTGACGCGCAATACATCGCACGACTACGAACCTACCCTAAAACCCAAAATGGATAGCGCACTACTGAGACGCTTTCGCTTCAATAGATTCCATCACCTTTTGGAGTGATGTCAGTAGCTCGGATAAGAAATCTTGAGGCGGCACGAGTATAATCTCGATTCTCCGGTTTTTGGCTTTCGCTTCGGCTGTGTCGGCGGTATCTATCGGCTGGTAGAAAGCGTATCCTGTCGCTGCCAAGCGTTGGGCATTGACCTTCGCATGCACTTGCAAGTACTTCACAGCAGCAATTGCCCGCTCGGTTGAGAGGTTCCAATTTCGGAGTTCGGAACCACCAATCGGAGCGTTATCGGTATGCCCTTCAACCCGCACGGCGTAATCTGCATAATCCGTATTGAGCAGGACCTCCTCAGCAATTGCATCAAGGAGTGTTTTCCCCTCTGTGCTCAAGATTGCACTACCTGTTTCAAACAGAATCTTCCCTTTAACATCAAGTCTCAACCGTCCTGCATCGTCTAACACCGCACCGACTGTATCCTTAAATTTCTCTTGGATAGCGACAATTGAACGTTGCGATCGCACCCGAATCTGTTGTAATTCCGATTCAATTTCGGTCAGTTTTGCGCGAAGACTCTCCTTCTCACGTTCAAGTGCGTTTTTGTCCTGCTGGAGGGTATTTCGTTCGGCAGCGATCTTTCGAGCGGCTTCGCTCGCGTTCTGTAATATTTCCTGCGTCTGGCTGAGCTCTGAACGCGTCCCCTTCAAGGTGCTTTGGGTTTGGGTTAACTTTTTTTCTAACGCTGCTTTGGCGGTTTCGGCTCTCTGCAAGGTGGCATTGGTAACAGCCAGTTCCGCTTGTGTCTCTTTGAGTTTGCCTGAGGTTGAATAGAGTATTATTGCCAGAACGATTGCAGTAACCACAACAATACAGATAGATCCAATTGCAAGGATGCCTTTTTTAGACATTTAATTCTCCTTGTAGGCCAAGGATAGCCTCAAAATTGTCATCTTTTGATGTTTTATTCTTTTTTTTGATGCCACACGTTGTGCAGCGGTGGGTAAGGATATAATTACCGTGTTTTACCGTAAAGTCTATCGGTTCCATCAAGCCATGACAGAACGCAGAACGGTCGCCGGGATTCACGTCAACGTGTTGGCTCCAAAGGCATTCTGGACAGTGATTGGTGTAGCCGTTACCCTTGACAGCGGCACCACAATGCGCACAGGTGAAATTTTCAATGTGGCGTTGGAATTTTTTGCTCAAGTGAAATTCTCCAAAATCTACTTGCTGGTGTGTTATATGCGCACTGCTTCACAGATTAAAGAGAATGAGAGTGGAAACCTCACCAACAAAGAAACCGAATTCCTGAAAGGATTATTTTTACAATTCAGCGCGCGTCATGAAGGTTGCATAGATAGAAGAAGTTCTGACCAGATCAGGAATATTCACGCGTTCATTGATAGCGTGTCCGCCCTCGCCGCTCGGGCCGTAGCCAACTCCCGGTAAGCCTGTATTGACGAAATAGTGCAAGTCTGTGAACCCGGTAGTCCCCTTAAACCGCGGTTGATTGAAGCGGACTGTGCGCACTGCATCAGCGAATGCCTGCGCTATCGGTGAAGCGGTATCTGTCAAACAGGGCTCAATTCGCAAGATGGCTCTCGCTTCCGCAACCAAATCGGGATAGTATTGGCATGCTCCGGAAATCGCCTCCCGCAATTCGATCTCCGCAAATTCTAGTTCCTCGTTCGGTGTAATCCGTCTATCCATCGAGAACGTGACGCGTGCAGGAACGGTGTTGACCTTATCGCCATCGGTCCCACGGAACGTCCCGCCGATATTTAACGTTGGATAACGGTCGCTACCATCACTGAGTTTAAATGCACGCTCAGGTGACTTCAGATTCCTCTTTACCCGTTGGAGGGCCGTTACAAGTTCAGCCGCTTTCTCAAAGGCGTTTATCCCCTTATCGGGCTGTGCCCCGTGTGCCGCTTTGCCCTGTACCTCAACCTCCAGCCACAGTACACCGTTATGCCCGTTGCCGATGTTCATTTCTGAACCGCCCTCGCAATTGACGACATAGTCTGCATTAACCAACCCTTCCTCAACAACGTATCCGGCACCTAACTCTCCGCCGGTTTCTTCATCACAAGTGAAAGAACATTCGATGTTGAACTGCGGCTCAATGCCGGTTTCTTGGACAGCTTGAATTGCGAACAGGAGTGCAGCGATGGCATCTTTCATATCGTCGGATCCGCGCCCGTAAAGCCACTCGCCGTCAATTTTGCCACTGAATGGATCATTGAAACGCCAGTCTCCTGCAACAGGTACCACATCGTAGTGGGCATTGAAGTGCACCGTCTTCTCTGCCCCAACATCCCAACGGGCGATAAGGTTCAACCGCGGATGGGTGTCGGCGTTCGGGATAACCTGTTCTGCACGCTCTGTAGGGACCTCGACAATCTGTGTCTGCATTCCCAATGTCTGACACTTCACGTCCAATAGTCCAACAATCTCGGCATAATTTTCGCCCGGTGGGTTAACCGTAGGAATCCTGACGAGTTCCTGAAGCAACTCACACAACGCTGCTTGATTGTCCTTAATATAGGTTTGAACGGACATTTTTTAATTCTTCCTTGCGGATACGTCATAGCATCTGCGAATCTAATGCTTTTCGTGTTCGAGTCGTCCTCCACTTCGTTTCCGATTTTAAGCGAGGATATACAAGATAATCACCAATTCGTAATGGGATAGAGAGCAGAGCAGCAGTCGATACATTAAAAACCGTTATTTGACAACAGCCTGATCGCCCGGTGACAAGTGTTCCACGGTTTCGCCTGTTTCTGTAAAGGTACGGGTCACGCTCACAGAAGCATACGTCCATAGGATTTTCATGCGGGCATCACTCTCATTCCAAAATCGATGCGGGATACCCGCGGGAACGAATGTCGTGTCAAACGCTTTCATGGCGAAAACCTCGCCATCAACCTCACACGAGGCTTCGCCTTCGAGAATCGTAACGGACTCATCGCAGTTGTGGTAGTGGCGTGCGATTGCGGCCCCGGGGTCAAACACTGTTACACCGTTGGTGAGTGACGTGGCATCGAGCCATTTACCAACTAACGGGACGGTTTTTACACCGGTTCCTCGGTCTATCGGATTCTGTTTTCCAAAGTCGATGATATGTGGTTTGGTGCTCATTTCTGATCACCGTCTTTCTTAAGATTTGCCTCAGTTTAGCATGGTATAACAAATTTTTCAAGAGATGAAGCGTCTGAATCGCGGATTATCACAGATTGCGGGGACGACGCAGATTGGGATAGAGCAGTGTGGCTCGAAACTATTGTTCAACAAAATTTGGGAAAAACCGATGCAAATCCGGCAATCGCCTGCTGAATCTCCGCTTCTGTATGCGTT
Source organism: Candidatus Poribacteria bacterium (assembly GCA_007571305.1). Classification (GTDB taxonomy): domain Bacteria; phylum Poribacteria; class WGA-4E; order WGA-4E; family WGA-3G; genus WGA-3G. The sequence goes on from RKRR01000045.1 coordinate 36,962, forward strand.
GCCATGACGGTAAGCCTCAAGCGGCTCGTTCCCGATGGCACAGCGGGTGGACGGATCGCTGGCGCGAATACTCCCTCAGTAAGTAGTGATTCTGCTATGCGTGTCGCCCGTTGCGGACTTCCCAACACGACTGGTAAGATTTGTGTTTCACTCGGTAATAGGGTATATCCCACATCGATTAACGCCGTTTTGAGGCACTTTGCATGCGAGAACAGGCGTTGGCGTAATTCAGGTGTAGATCGTATGATGTCAAGTGCGGCATTTGCAGCGGCCAACGTCGCCGGTGGGAGTCCTGTCGTGAAGATGAAGCCGCGAGCACGATTAATAAGCAGCTCAATCAGGGATCGACTCCCAGCGATATATCCACCGAGTGCGCCAACTGCTTTGCTGAGCGTGCCCATCTGAATAATCTTATCTCCCTCCAATCCGAAATGCTCGACGGTGCCGCCTCCATCTGCCCCTAATACACCGAATCCGTGAGCGTCATCTACCAACACCATTGCATCATGCCTTGCAGCAAGGTCACAAATATCGGATAAGGGCGCAATATCGCCATCCATGCTGAAAACACCATCTGTTACAATGAGTCGCCGCTGGAACGCATGGGATTCTGATAACAAGGTTTTTAGGTGTTCCAGATCACAGTGCTGATAGACTTTTTTGGTGGCACGACTGAGGCGACATCCATCTATGATACTGGCATGATTGAGGGCATCGCTTAAGATAAGATCGCCTTCTCCTGCAAGCACAGGGATAATACTTGTATTGGCGACATAACCGGAACTGAAAACAAGGGCAGCTTCGGTTCCCTTTACCTCCGCAAGATTGGATTCCAAGATTGTGTAGAGTTCGTTATTTCCTGAAATGAGACGTGAACCACTTGCCCCCGTGCCGAAAGTTCGTGTTGCCTGAACAGCAGCAGCGATAACTTTCGGATGCGTACTCAACCCCAAATAGTTGTTTGAACCGAACAGTACAACATCACGTCCATCAAGATTAATCGTCCCTGTTGGGGCACTCATGACGTTCCGAAGCTGGCGGAGCAAGCCAACTTGCTCTAATGCTTCACGTTCCGTGTCCAACCAGTTGTAATTATGCATTTATAGGAAAACCCGAAAATAAGTTGACACTTATAGCATAGAAACCGTTGGTCTCCTGTGCCATCAGAACATATCACTTCACAGTTCACACGACGCTATGAGTGTATCAGTAATTACGAAATCTACTATAAATTCTGAAACTGCATTAAAATTCGTCAACCAGGGATTGCGCTACCCCATGAACTGCCTCAGGAAGATACGGCTTTGACTTAAGGCTCGCTGCCGTGTTTCCAAGGTCTCTTCGTAGGCTCGATCTTCTACTTCAACACAGACCGCCCCATCATAACCTGTATCGCTCAAAACGGAGAAGAAGTTGCCCCAATTGACATCTCCCAATCCCGGCAGTTTCGGTGTATGATACGACAAAGGTGTTGCGAGGATACCGACCTCATCAAGTTTTGCCTTATCTAACCGGGCATCCTTGGCATGGACATGGAAAATTCGATCGGCAAAGGTCACGAGCGGTTTAAGATAGTCCATCTGGAGCCATATACAGTGCGATGGATCGAAGTTGAGTCCAAAATTCGGGGAGGGAATCTCCTCAAACATCCGCTCCCAAACCGCGGGACAATAAGCGAGATTTTGTCCCGCGGGCCATTCGTCTTCGGTGAAAAACATCGGACAATTCTCAATCCCGATGCGGATACCGTGGTCGGCAGCGAATTGGATTAAGGGCTTCCATACTTGCTTGAAGCGATACCAATTCTCATCTATTGTGAGCGTTTGATCTCTGCCGATAAATGTATTTACGATGTCCACTGAGAGACGTTCCGCTGCCAGAATCAGTTTTTTGAGATGCTCCGTATAGATAACTGCTTCTGCAGCATCAGATGTTAGAGGATTGGGATAGTAGCCCAACCCGCTGATCGTTATCCCCGCATCCGAGACGCATTGCAGGATTACATCCGCCTCTTTTTCGGAAAGTCGAGCGACATCAACGTGCGTAACACCAGCGTAACGGCGTTCTGCCTTTCCTTTGGGCCAACACATCAATTCAACGCAGTCATAGCCGGTATCTGCCGCGAACTGAACAACTTCTGCCAATGTCTGCTCTGGCAAAATTGCACTCACAAATCCGAGTTTCATATACAACCTCTGTTTCGTTTTCAGGCATTTTACTACAGAAAGAGCCAGCTTGCAAGTGCATACGCAGATTCCGATATACCTCATGGCGAAATTTCGTCTTCAGCATTCAGGGGCACATCTGATAAAAAGACATTTGACGAAAACTGGATGCAGGTGTATAATTTTCACATGAATCAAGACTTAACGCAATTTTGACAATAACACACTCTCTGATAGGGAAACCCACCGACAAAAAACACACGGTTCCCTGACGCAACCTAATAGGTTCTGCTACAGAAGCGCAGCGTGCGTAAGTCCTAATGAATTAAAGGATATTGTCAAAAGAGAACATGTCCAAATAACCTAATGGGAGCAAAAAATGACACCAGAACAACGTTATCTGTTCGATGTCACAGGCTATCTACACATCAAGGGCGCGGTCAAAGGGGACGCTCTGAAGGAGGCGCAAGAGGCTGTGGATCGATATATTCACATGCCACTTGATGAACGTCCTGAAGAATTTACGACGCGCCCTCGTGCCTTAGACCCCGGCAAAGGTGGCAGATACGAACACGGATTCGCCTTCGATAGGTCTCTTGAAGCGATGACGGTGCATCCAGCGATTTGGCCCCTTATCAAAGAATTCACTTACGATAAACCGAGATTTGTCACCGGCACCCTCACACTTGAACAGTACAACCCGGACAGGCAATCGATGGGGACAAATCCAGCAGGTTTGCACTGCGCACGTGAGGGACGACACTGGCTCACGCGCTATGAAGTTCAGAACAGCCAAATCTACTGTAACGATTTCGTGGCCTTCTTTTATCTCACAGACGTGCAACCCGGCGACGGCGGGCTCATTGTGATCCCAGGTTCGCACAAGAGCAAATTTGAGAGACCTGAAGATCTACTCACGCCGGGACCCGACGGCATTGATCCGGAACCCGATGACGTTTTCACCAATATCACTCCGAAAGCGGGTGATTTTGTCGTCATCTCTGAACTGTTAACACACGGCGTTTTGCAGTGGAAACCGAAGGATAGGGATAGACGTTTCCTTATTCTCCGATACCGCCCGCAATATGAGGGTCAGATAAGCCTACCTGAGCCAATTGTCAACCGTTTAACACCTGAAGTTCAGGAACTGGTGCAAACCGCATCTTATGGACATACGAAAGAAATTGTTAAACAAGACGTTATAGAGTTCACCGTTTAGTGTATTTCTATTTCTAACAGGATCTAAACTGCGTTCGTCCTCATAACGCAAGCCCGTAGCCCATAACGTAGTGGAGGGCGGGTTGCGGAGAGGCATTTCATTCAGCAACTCACTTGACCGAACCGCAAGGTATAAGTAAAAAGAGGAAAATCGAATGAGAGCGAATCAATACCGCGTTTGCATTGTTGGCTGTGGTAGAATGGGCGGGACCATCGATGAAGAAGTCCGTGCAACACCACACGGCGCGCTGCCGTATTCTCACGCCGCGGGGTATACTGCTTTTGAAGGGACAGACATCGTAGCTGCTGCAGATGTCGTCGAAGAGAAAGCTCAATACGTCTGCGATAAATGGGATATCCCGAAGTATTATTTACACTATCAAGAGATGATCCTTGAAGAGAAACCGGATATTGTCAGTATCGCGACGCGTCCGGGTAATCATGCTGACATCACACAATTCGCTGCAGAAAACGGTGTAAAAGGCATCTACTGCGATAAACCGCTTTGTGCCTCTATGGAAGAGGCAGATGCCATGGTAGAGGTATGCGAAAAGTACAATGTCAAATTCAATCTCGGCACGCAGCGTCGCTACACACCGGGTTACATCAAAATGCGCGAGATTCTCGAAAGTGGCGAACTTGGCGAAAGACGCTCTATTATCGCCTATAGTGGTGGCTCTGCTCTCTGGGGATATACGCACGCCGCGGATATGCTTCTCTTCTTGGCAAGCGATTCGCCAATAGAATACGTGCAAGGCAATGTTGCTGTTAACGATGCCGATTTTGCGGATAACCGCACTGAAACCGATCCGAGTATTGTCATGGGATTTATCCGTTTTCAGAACGGTATTAACGGCATCAGCATTCCCGGCACGGCTTACGAATTTGAGGTGAATTGTAGCGAAGGCACAGTTCGTGCGCTCAACAATGGGCTCGGTTTCTACCTCCGCAAACGTCAAGGACAGTTTAACGAGATTTTAGAAGCACAATTCCCACCCTATGAGCGAAAGAGTGGTACCGTCGGTTGTATCGAAGACATCGTCGATGCAATTGAGACCGATACCGAGACGCAAGGCAACATTCGCCTCGCACACCGAAGTACTGAGATGGTTTTCGCAATAGTTGATTCGCAACGACAGCAGGGCGTTCGAGTGCCGATGCCGATGGAAAATCGGGCACTTTACCTCGGAAGGTGGTAGAGCGATGCTCAAAAATCGTTGGAAAGTCATAGCAGTACGTCGCGGGTCTTTGAAGATCCCTAAACTCTCCATAAGCATTATCGGTGTGTTGCTCTTGTTGAATCACGTGGCAACAGGACCACGCGGTGAATCGCAATCAGAAACCGATCCTACGCGTCCAGCACCTACAATCTACAAAAAGTCCACACCCAGCCGCGATGGTATCGGCAAATTTTACATGGGACGCGAAATCTCTCGCGTCATGGGACACCAAGGCGCAGAATGGTTAGAACGTCCGGAACGTGAACGCGAAGAAATGCCGACTCTCCTCGTTAAGTTATTGAAACTCAAAGAAGGAGATGTCGTCGCAGATATCGGTGTCGGTACGGGTTATATCGCTCGGCGTATTTCTCCGAAAATCGGTGAAACAGGCACCATCTACGGTGTTGACATTCAGCAGGAGATGCTCGATCTACTTGCTGAAAAGATGTCGGAGATGGGTATCACGAATGTCAAGGGAGTGTTGGGTACAATCACTGACCCGAAATTGCCTCCGGAATCGGTAGATTTAGCGATTATGGTGGATGTCTATCACGAGTTTTCACATCCGTATGAGATGATGCAGAATATCTGTCGTGCCCTCAAAACGGGCGGTAGGGTCGTTTTTATAGAATACCGTGCTGAAGATCCGAGCGTTCCCATCAAACGTTTGCACAAGATGAGTGAATTACAGGTGATTAAAGAGGCAACACCACATCCGCTTGTGTGGGTAGAAACCCTCCACGACTTGCCATGGCAACATATTATCATTTTTGAGAAGATCGCGACACGATAAGACTTTTCTTTCTAAAGCGTAGGAAACCTTTGGTTTCCTGCGTGCGGAGATGCACACCCTAACAGGTGATGCTACAGAACTGGCAACTTGGGTTATAAGCAAGACTTTAACAATCAATATTTGACAAAAAAGTAACCTCACCGTAAAATCATAGGTGAATTGCTAAACTTTTTGACAAATATAGCGTCACAATTGCTAATTTTGTTAGAGCAAGTCGCGGCTTGTACTTTATTTGCTATCAGCCGACTTGCGAATTGCTGTCTACAACACTGAAAGCTGACCTTCGCTGTTCAATTCCCAATTGAAGGCCTCCGTCAGCAAAGGGAGAGAATACCAGTGAAGACTGCTAAGAATACGATTCCACTTATGGGAACCTTGTTGGTATGTTTCTGCCTCGCCGTATTCGGACTTTCCACTGCCCCCGCGGAACAGAGCGAAACGCCACAAACCCCTCTTAATTACAACCTTGACATCCGCCCTATTCTTTCGAACAACTGCTATGCCTGCCACGGACCAGACGCGAACACTCGGCAAGCGAACCTGCGGATTGATACGAAAGAAGGGGCGTTCTCCGAACCGAGCGGATACCCTGTAATCGTCCCTGGTAAACCGGAAGAGAGCGAACTCCACCTTCGCATTATCTCCAACGATGACAATTATCGCATGCCGCCAGCAGATTTCAATAAAATGCTGACACCGGCACAAATTGAAGCGGTTACACAGTGGATTCGCGAAGGCGCGAAATGGGAAGAGCACTGGGCATTTACTACACCAGTCCGTCCAACGCCACCAGAGGTCAAGAACGGAAATTGGGTGCGAAACCCCATCGATGCGTTTATACTTTCACGCCTTGAAAAAGAAGATTTACAGCCCGCAAACGAAGCCGATAAGCGAACTCTTATCCGACGTTTAAGTTTAGACCTCACTGGCTTACCCCCGACGCGTGAGGAAATTCACGAATTTCTTGCAGACGATTCACCCGAGGCTTACGAAAAAGCGATTGATGCCCTCATGGCAAAGCCGGAATATGGCGAACATCTCGCGCGTTTCTGGTTAGATGTCGCACGTTACGGGGATACGCACGGGCTCCACTTAGATAACTATCGTGAAATGTGGCCCTACCGTGATTGGGTTATCGAGGCATTCAATCAAAATATGCCTTTTGATCAGTTCACGACTGAGCAGTTAGCGGGAGATCTCCTGCCGGAACCAACACTTGAACAGAAGATCGCTACAGGCTTTAACAGGTGCCATGTCACGACGAGTGAAGGCGGTTCTATTGATGAGGAATACTATGTCCAGTACGCGATTGACAGAGCCGACACGACCTCCACTGTCTGGATGGGATTAACTGTGGGATGCGCGCAGTGCCACGATCATAAATACGATCCGATCACACAGAAGGAATTCTATCAACTCTATGCCTATTTCAACAATATCACTGAAAAGGCTATGGATGGCAACCGCAAGGATTCCCCACCTGTTGTGAAGTTGCCGACCCCGGAGCAGGAAGCTGAACTCGCCGCGTTTGATGAACAGATCACCGAGCTGGACGCGCAGACGAAAGCACCTATCCCTGAAATAGATGCGACCCAAATCGCTTGGGAAAATAGGATGCCGCATTGGACAACGCTGAAGCCGACCTCGCTCTACTCAAAAGGTGGTGCGACACTCGAAGTTTTAGAGGACAACTCCATATTAGTCAGTGGTAATAACCCTGAACAGGAGACCTACGAGGTTATTGTCGAAATACCCCCCGGCAAATGGAGTGCCGTCCGTTTAGAAGGTCTCACACACGAGTCCCTACCAGAAAGTGGGTTCGGTAGGAGCGATAACGGCAACGTCGTTTTGACAGATTTCGCGATCTTCATCGAGTCAGCCGTAGAAGGCGATACCTCTCCGACAGAGGGAGGCAGTGATAATGCCCCTGAGACGCAGGTAGAAGGCGAAACCCCCATTGAGACAGAAAAGGGAAGTGAGCCTGCCGCTGATGCCGACACTCAGATAGAAGCGGAAAAGACACCCGCCGTTGATGTCGATGCCGAAGAGCAATCGGAAAACACATTATCAGGCGACGCGAGCGTGGAAGGCGAGACCGAAAATATCGATACCGACGATCCATGGATACGTATTCCAGTCGTGCATGCATGGGCAGACCACGAGCAAGCACTTGGGGAAAACAAGCTCGATGGTATCGTTGCAAATGCGATTGACGATAAACCGGAAACCGGATGGGCACTTGACAGACAGAGTGCAAATCGGCAAGCTATCTTCCTTGTCGCTGCTCCCTTTGGAATGGAGGGAGGCAGATTGAAAATCCGCCTCAAGCACGAATATGACTTGCGGCACAAACAACTTGGCCGATTCCGACTTGCTCTTACGGATACCACAACGATTTATCCCATCGGTTCCAAGATTACTTTCGGTGACTGGCACGCCGCCGGTCCGTTCACTGCTGAGCACGGGAATCTCGCTTTCTACCACATCTATGAACCTGAAACGAAAAACGTCAACACAGGCGATACATTTGAGGTGAACGGTAAAACCATCAAATGGGAGAAGCAGACACATTGGGTTGACGAGCAGGTGCATAACGACATCGTTGGTGAAAATAGTGCTACCTACCTCTCACGCATCATAACCTCTGTTACACAACAGAAAGCACTCCTGTACATTGGAAGCAACGATGCGTTGAAGGTTTGGATGAACGGCACAGAACTCCTTGCCAAAAACGTTCAGCGGGATACGGCTGCCGACCAAGAACAGGTGCAGGTCAATCTCAAACCCGGTAACAATACATTGCTCCTGAAAGTCGTCAACTACTCGGGTCCGTCCGGTTTCTACTTCCGTATTGAAAGCGCGCCACCGATGATACCAGCAAATATTGTCGATATCGCTGGGATGCCTCGCGGCGAGCGCGAGACCGCACAGACGGAACAGATCCGAGATTTCTACAGGCAGAACATCACGCCAGATAAAAACATCAACGAAAATACCAAGCGCGCCTTCGCGGATATGAAAACGCTTTTTGCTGACTTATCAGAAGTTCAAGGGAAGCGGAACACACTTGATGCTTCGGTAACAACGACACTCGTCATGCAAGAGCGAGAGGAACCGAGAGGCGCCTACGTATTAGCACGCGGTGAATACCAGCATCGGGAGGAACAGGTTTATCCGCAAACCCCGGCAGTGCTGTCCCCTATGCCAGAAGAGGCAGCACCGAACCGCCTCGGCTTTGCGAAGTGGCTGCTTTCCCCCGAACACCCACTTACTGCCCGCGTCACGATTAACCGATTTTGGCAAAACGTTTTCGGGACAGGGATTGTGAAAACATCAGAAGATTTTGGGACACAAGGCATCCCACCGGTACACCCAGAACTTCTCGATTGGCTTGCAACCGAATTTGTTGCATCGGGATGGGATATTCAAGCCATGCTCAAATTGATGCTCACCTCAGCAACATATCGTCAGAGCGCACACGTCACTCCCGAAAAATTGGAACGCGATGCAGGTAACGAACTCCTCTCTCGCAGTCCAAGGTACAGGCTTGATGCCGAAATTGTGCGAGATAACGCGCTCGCCCTCAGCGGCTTGTTGTATCCTCAAATTGGTGGTCCAAGTGTCAAACCACCACAACCGGATGGACTCTGGAAAGCCGTCGGGTTTACCGGCTCCAATACCGACACGTTCGTTAAAGATACCGGTGCTGATAAGATCTACCGCCGGAGTCTCTATACATTCTGGAAGCGGACCGCACCACCGCCACAGATGAACATTCTGGACGCGCCGTCACGTGAAGCCTGCACAATCCGTCGTGAACGTACCAACACGCCGATGCAGGCACTCATGCTGATGAACGATCCACAGTTCTTTGAAGCGGCGCGTGCTTTCGCAGAGCGCACCATTAAAGAAGGGGGCGAAACACCAGAAGGGCGTATCGCCTACATCTTTGAGGCAGCAACCGCTCGGCTTCCAAAGCCGAAGGAGGAAGCACTGCTACTGGAAACGTTCCAAGCTCACTACCAAGAGTTGGAGACAAATCCGGAAGCAGCGGAAGAACTCATCACTGTCGGTGAATCACCACCTGATGAGACTTTAGATGCGGTCGAAGTCGCTGCATGGACGATGATTGCAAACCTGATTCTCAATCTGGACGAAGTCCTGAATAAGGGATGATGCCTATTGGACGCGTCTTTCAGGCGCGTCCATTTGACGAAAATTAGGAGACAGATAATGGACCCAATTAAGGAATATTTGAAACTCGAAACCCGCCGCCAATTTTTTGGTAAATTCGCGTCAGGTCTCGGCGGTGCGGCACTTGCTTCACTCCTACCAAACGCCGTTGTCAACGCTCTCGAAAGTCAAGCGAAACCGAGATTTGGAGGTCTACCAGAGTTACCACATTTTGCACCGAAAGCAAAACGGGCTATTTACCTGTTCATGTCCGGTGCCCCATCCCAGTTGGATCTTTATGACTACAAACCGAATATGGGGAAATGGTTCGATACAGACCTCCCAGAATCCGTCAGGATGGGTCAACGCCTTACAACGATGACTTCAGGACAGGATAAGTTCCCGATCGCACCCTCCATATTTGAATTCAAGAAGCATGATAACGGAGGGGACGGTGTATGGATGAGCGAACTACTACCGCACACCGGATCGGTGGCGAAAGAGCTTGCGGTTATCAAGACGGTTCACACCGAAGCAATTAACCACGACCCTGCTATTACCTTCTTCTGTACCGGCGATGAAAGCCCCGGCAAACCGAGTCTTGGCGCATGGCTGAGTTATGGACTCGGCAGTGAGAACAGAAATCTACCCGCTTTCATCGTGATGAACGCTACGTGGAGCGGTCCGAAGGGCGCGCAGGCACTCTATAATAGACTTTGGGGTTCCGGTTTCCTCCCATCAGAACACCAAGGCGTTTTACTTCGCAGCCAAGGTGACCCTGTCCTATTCCTCTCGAATCCAGAAGGTATGAATGAAAAGACAAGGAAACGGATGTTAGACACCCTCGTTGAACTCAATAAGGAACTTTACGAGGAAGTCGGCGATCCTGAAACGCATGCCCGTATCTCACAATACGAAATGGCATTCCGCATGCAGACGAGTGTCCCTGAACTTGCGGACCTCTCTCAGGAACCTGAGCACGTCTTAGAGATGTATGGGCCTGAGGTCAAAACCCCCGGTACATTCGCCAATTGTTGTATTCTCGCACGGCGGATGATGGAACGTGATGTTCGTCTCGCTCAAATCTTCCACCGTGGCTGGGATCAGCACGGGCAATTGCCCACGAACATCCGCAACCAGGCTCGCGATATCGATCAACCCTCGGCTGGACTTATCAAGGATTTGAAACAACGGGGTATGCTCGACGAAACCTTAGTCGTCTGGGGCGGCGAATTTGGACGAACCGTCTACTGCCAAGGTACGCTCACGCCGGATAATTACGGGCGCGACCATCACCCGAAATGCTTTACACGTTGGATGGCGGGTGGCGGTATCAAGGGCGGTGTCGTTCATGGCGAAACCGATGACTTCAGTTACAATATCGTCAAAGACCCTGTTCACGTTCGGGATATAAATGCTACGATTCTCCATCTACTCGGCATCGATCACGAGCAGTTAACTTTTAAGTTCCAAGGGCTTGACCATCGATTAACGGGCGTTGAGGAAAAAGCACGGCTCGTCCGTGAGATTTTAGCATAAGCGTCGGCATCTACCACAAATTCGATAGTTCCGGAAAGGACAGTGTCGCAACTTTCTTCTCTACCCCTAACCCACATTGTTCTGTAAGGATAGAGGAGATATAGGTATGCAGACTTATCACGGGACTGAACAGACACTCGATGCAAGAACATTCCTCTCAATTTTGGACGAGGACTATGAAAGCGTCTTTTTGACGAGTTGTGTCATTGAAGGGGCAGTCATTTTTTCAACCGAATCCGCGGTGAAATCTGATAGACTGCCCCTGGTTAACAAGGAAATTGTCTGCATCGGATGCACCTTTAAAAACGTCGTCAGATTTGAGAAAACCCATTTCCAAAAAGAGGTCTTTTTCGGAAGTTCTACTTTCCAAGAGGCTGTTCATTTTCGTGGTGCAGTTTTTCAAAGGACATGCGACTTTGGGGAGTCGAAATTTGAGGGGCCAGCACTCTTCCGGGAAACATCCTTTCACGGAAAGACAAACTTTCGGCAAACATCTTTTCAGCAAGCTGCTGATTTTCAAAAGGTGGAGTTCCAAGAGAACGCCGTTTTTAGGAATGCCGTGTTCCAAGATACTGGGCACTTCAGTTGGGCCTCTTTCAACAAAACGTTGGACTTCGCACAAGCACATTTTTCGGAAACGACTGTTTTTAATCATTCAAAATTCTTCGGAAAAGTAGATTTCACTTCCGCCAGGTTCGCTATCTCAGCGTCCTATCAGGATGTTCGTTATACGACAGACACAATATGGCAATGTCTTAAGAATAAGTGGAAACAGCAGCCTGATCAGCCAACGGAATTCTATCTGGATAGCGAAGATATTAACGAGGTTTTGAATCCTTTTTTCAAACGTTATGTAGCGGATCAACAGTTCATACGTGCCTTCAAAGAAAAAAACCCGTTTTGGGCTCAGGTTTGGAGATGGAGTTCGGATTATGGGCGCAGTTTAGGGGTTTGGGCACTGTGGTCGCTGCTCATCGCCCTCTCCTTTTCGCTCCTGTATATAATACCGGGGCCTTCATGGCTTCCAGAATGGTTCCAGGAACGGATGCCGCAATTCCATCAAGCAACTGGAACAGACACGGGGCTACCCTTAACTTTTTGGAAATCCTTTTACTTCAGTATTGTCACGTTTACAACTTTGGGATTCGGGGACGTTGTTGCAGACAATACCTTGGCGCGGATTCTCGTTACGCTTGAGGTCATCTTCGGATATATCATGTTGGGAGGTTTGATTAGTATCTTCGCCAATAAACTCGCCAGTCGGAGTTAATTCATTCGCGGAAAAGTAGGTGTCCATGAAGCAAAGTTTAGCCGTGCTCACGGTTACAATTGTAATGTTAATCAATATTACGGGGTGTTCGGTGGTTCGGCTCGCCGAAACTCGGACTGGATACGGACTCAAAAACGCCAATGAAACCAAAATGGACTTGGATTTCCAACTTGGATTTAACGCAACAGATCGCAGTCTCAGGGTAACCTTAGAATATCAACCTTATACCATACACAAACCCCGGATAACTCTTACCGATCTCGGCATTGGTCTCGCTTCCTTGGGACTTCTGGGAAAGGTACTATACGACAATTGGGATCACGATTACACGTTTACTTTCGTTGATGATACATTTGACTGGTACGGTTCCGAACCGTGGGAGAAAGCAGTAATGATCGGAGTCCCAGTAGACATTCTACTTTACTGGGCTTTTTCGTATCCCTTTGATCGGAAAGCGGAGAAACTTGAAAAGCACCCACTAAGAAATCATTCGTACCGTATCATATTGCCCAACCACGGTAATATTGGTAAAGATTACCGCACAACAACTGGTACTGAGCAGATTTACATTAAGGATTTTCTATCTGATCTTGGAAATCCAGCATTTGTTAAGGATATTGAATCACTGAAGTTTCAGGCTTTTACAGAGGTTGGTGGAAAGCAGTACAACAAAGACCATACAGTTCAAGGAATCATTTTTCGGAATTTAGCACCCGATCTTACTCCCGTACCCCAGCCCGATCCTATACCAGCACCGCCTGACCCTATTCGCATACCACAAGTTGAAATAGATGCACAATGGATTGAAGACCGTTTGCACGCCGGTGAAAAGGCAATATTAAAAATCATGTTAAAAAATACCAGCGAAACTTTGCTTACAGAGTGCATTGTCACAACAACTAGCTCTGTCTCTCAGTTCAACAATTGGGAGTTAAAATTCGGTAACATCACACCCGGGACATCAATAACAAGATCGATGGGTTTCAGTATAATTCCAGAGATGACTCCTCAAGATGTATCTGTCCATCTTCGCTTTGAAGCAGCCAGCGGTATTCTTCATGAGGAAATTGAGCGTAGACTTTACATTATAGAATAACCTAAGTTGCCAGTTCTGTAGCATAACCTGTTAGCTTGTGCCTCTTCACACCGAAAATAATAGAGAATACACCCAATCTTTCGGAAAAATGAAGGTGCCTCGCTAAAAAAGGGTGTTCGTGGATATGAAATCCTGTAGGTAGCAAGTTGGGTTATAGAATAAGACACTATCCCAAGTGAAAAGACTTGATATGTCCCCACTTTTATGTATAATAACACAAGATACTACTTCAATCGAAATACTCCTGCTTTCATCAACATAATCAGCATTTTCGCCTGAGCAGCAACTTAAGGCACACGAATTAAAAACAACACAGCAGCCGAATGAAGTGCAAAATCCTGCTTTTCAATGTAATATTTTTGATGTATCTGGTGAATTCAACCGTTTCAGACGGACAGTCGTTCAGCATATCCGTCCCGGACGGGGCGATAGCGCGATTTCCCCAGGGTGCCACAGTGTATACTGTCATATTTTCACCCGATGGAAAACTCCTCGCAAGCGGTGATGATGATAACACTGTCATATTGTGGGATGTTGCCAACCAGACGGAACAAGAGATTTTTACAGAACATACAAAGCCGGTGTACTCGGTTGCGTTCTCGCCCGATGGGACACTACTTGCATCAGCAAGCATTGATCGCTATGTGATACTACGGCACGTTTTTCCTAAAGGCAGACGCGTTACTCGTCTTAGACACGACCGTCCGGAACTCGGACGCGACGGTTGGGTGGAGTCAGTTGCATTCTCGCCCGATGGAAAACTCCTCGCAAGCGGTGGTGGAGATCAAGAAGACTTCGTTGTCCTGTGGGATATCCATCAAAAACGCGATATCGGCACTTTCTCCGGACACGAGAGGCTCGTGGAATCCGTTTCATTTTCCCCGAACGGACGATTGCTTGCCTCGGCAGCCCGTGATAACACTATCAAACTCTGGGATGTTTCGGGTCAACGTCTGCGTAAGATTCTTTCTGGACACAGTAGTGTCGTTCACGCCGTTACGTTTTCTCCTGATGGCGAGACACTCGCGAGTAGCAGTCGGGATAATACTATCAAACTTTGGAAAGTCTCTTCTGGAGAGAATCTTATTACTCATAAAATTAAAATTGAAAACAGCCTCGATCCTTACGCCGAAGCAATAACTTTTTCGCCGGACGGAAAGTTGCTGGCTTTTGCTTGTGTTGATTATACCGTAAGACTATGGAATGTTAGCGACCGTAGCGAGACTGCTACACTCACCGGACATCACGGTGGCGTAACCTCTGTGGCGTTTTCACCCGATGGCAGAACGCTTGCCAGCGGCAGCAGGGACCGCACCGTCCTACTTTGGGATCTCTCCTACTTTAGGTTTCAGCCACAACTTCAGGATATCATACCGCCTGAAATTGTTATCCACTCGCCTATGAAACGTACCGTGCAATCGCCCCTTAGAGAGATTCCTGTTGAAGTCAATGTCACCGATGATAGCAGAATTGCCGATGTTCGGATCAATGGTAGGGAACCATCTGTTTCAGAGAGGGATGTATTCGGCAAAACGGTACCCCTCAATCAAGGCAAAAACGAAATCCGTATCACCGCAACAGATATACACGGGAACATGGGGACACACCTATTCACCATTGTTCGGGATGATCTTGATCCAATACCGCCTAAGATTGTTATTCATTCACCTACATCGCGCACTGCCAGCGTAACTACTGAGCAATTTAGTATTGAAGGCAGCGTCATTGGTGGCAGCGGTATTGTCGATGTTTGGGTTGACAATGTGAAAGTAGAGGTTTCGGAGGTGGGCGAATTCGCTGCAACGATCCTACTCAATTTTGGGGAAAACGAATTCTATGTCATCGCAACTGACACAGATGGTAACATAGATAGGAACGTCCTCAATATTTATCGAGAAGATACCGAGGGACCCAAGATTCAAATCATTTCTCCCGCGCACACCACCTCACGTGGGCTCCGTAGAATCAATCCGTTACCTGAATCTGTCCCTGTTTCAGGTATAGTTACTGATCCAAGTGGGGTTGCGGAAGTCAGGGTGAACGGCGAAGAAGTAGAGGTTAAGGAAGACAAGTTTGAGCGAACAGTTCCATTGGAGTACGGGAACAATCTCATCCGCGTGACAGCGACAGATATACCGGGTAATTCAACATTTGAGGAACTAACTATTTTTCGCCCACAACCACCAGTCCCTCTACCAGATCCACCTGTACCATATCCACCTGTACCAATTGGGATGAACTACGCGTTATTATTTGCTGTGAACACTTATGATCATTGGGACAACCTCAGGTTTCCGCTTGTTGACGCGATAAAGGTCAAGCAAGATTTAGAAAACATATACGGCTTTCAAGTTGAATTGATTGACAACCCGACGGCGGAAGAAGTTATTGATGGACTAAACAGGTACGCGCAGAAAGAATACGATCCCGAAGACCAATTGCTGATCTTCTTTGCTGGACACGGTTACTTCGATGAGGGATTTAAAATAGGACACCTTGTCGCTCGAGATACCCAGCGTCCTAACAATAGCGGCTCGCTGTTGAGTCATTTATCCCACTCCTATCTCCGAGATATTATTGACAGGATGTCGTGTGAACATGTCTTTCTGGTAATGGATACCTGCTATAGCGGGACGTTCGATGAACGACTCGCCATGCGTGGCGAAGAAGAAGATGTGTCTCTTGACTTCACACAAGCAGATGTTACACGGGTATCGACATATACGACGCGGTGGTATTTAACCTCAGGAGCTAAAGAACAAGTTCCTGACGACTCGTTGTTTATTCGTGCATTTCTTAAAGCCCTGCGAAGCGAGGGCGGTCGCGATAATGTGCTAACTATAGAGGAGATTTTAACCTACCTCGAGGGCATCAGGGATCCAACCCCATGTTTCGATGAATTTGGTCGGAATGATCCAGGGAGCGATTTTCTATTCATACGTGAGTTTGAAAAAAAATATGAATGAAAGGTCCAAAGCGGACGCACATTGAGCAAAAAAGCAGGACATTCACGCAAAAAGAGGCCCCCTAAATTTCCGTTATCAGAGGGACTTTCACCGGAAATGCGTCTACCCTGAATATTTATCAAACTCACGTTATTCATTGTAAAATGAAACAAACACTTTAAGATACAGAAAGGAACACTTAATCCATGCGAAACGTGTTCAGTTTTCTTCTAATTGTGTGCATAACAATTGGTTGTGCCGCACCTGAACTGATGGAAAGCACAGGCTTCCGTACGACAAACTACGCCGATGCCTCAGAGTCTGACCCTCTACCCGGTTGGGTTCTCTCCGAACTAAAGAAGTATCCAGTTGAAACCTTCCTTTTTGAAATAGGGAAGAGTCGTGGAACCGACAAAGTAGCCTTTGAAAATGCCTTAGCAGAGGCACGGAATAGGATTGCTACCAGGATTCTCAGGAAGGTACAGTCCATTATTCTTCCGAATGACTCGGTGCAACAAGAGATGGTCCGCGAACACTATAGCGCAGTAATGGAACACTATTGCTTGGAATCTCAGAAGTTGCCAGCATTACAACTCGGTGGGCTTGGTGAACGGAACTTATCTGTTGACGCAGCGCGCACGGATCAATATACGTACGCCCTTGTCTACATCAAACGGGACGAACTCAAGAACCTCTATGCCAAACAGGAACAGAAACTGCACCGAGAGATTAACGGTATCCTTAGGCATGCCCAAAATGCAGAGAATGCCCTGGAGATAGAGGCCGCCGTAGACATATATCTGCAAACCTATCCACTTTACGAGGCACTGAAAGAGGCAGAGATCATTCAGATTGGAGCTGAACACACTCCTAATTTTAGCGATGCGCTTACGCGATTGGAGAATTCTGCAAAAAATACTACTGGTGGTAGCGTATTGATAAAGTCACACAGGCAGGTGATTAAACGTGTTAAAGAACTTGATTCCAAAGTCATTGTTAGCCTTACTGATATTATGAGTGCCATCAAATCTCAACTTACGACACAGAAGATCATCGCACTTAGCGGAAAAGTCCAACTTGAACTACTTACCTACAAACATGATGGGCTGATCTGTCACTTTTCCCGCGATTTTAGTAACGCGATTCAGAAGCAATTTGGATGGCACTTCGTCCACCGCACGCGGGGCTTCAAGCGGAAAATTTTCAACGAGAATAAGAAAGGGCAAGGGGAGCGGTATCGACTTTCGGGTTCGTGTTGGGAAAACGGCGACGAAATTACGATTCGAAAAACACTACGCGATCTCCACACGGGTGAATTTCTGGCAAGCAGCGTGGTGAGTTTTTTGAATTCACAGCTTCGTCCGCCACTTGTCCTCACACCTCCCAATTATACAGCATTCAGTAAAGTTAGGAAACCTTTCAAGCACCCATATAGTGATCCCGATTCAAGGAGTACGGCACGTCTCGCCCGTCAGCCTGTTGGTAGCTTAGAGGTCGAGATATGGACAGACAAAGGGCGAGATCCCGTGTATTATGTTAAAGGTGAAACGATGAAAGTCTTCGGACGTGTGAATCAACCCGTCTACCTTCGGTTGCTCTATATTCTTGCTGATAGGAAATACACACTTCTTCAAAATAATTACTATATTGATTCGTCACGAGTCAACAGCGATATAGAGATTGGTGAGTACGTGTGTGCGCCACCCTTTGGTGCGGAAATTATGGTTGTCGCGGCGCGGACAGAAAAGTTTCCACCCATTGAAACTTATGAGGAAAATGGGTACTTTTTCTTAGTGAACCAAGACCCTGAATCAGCTGCTCGGAATTTCCGGGGTATGCAGCGACCATCTGACCATAATAAACAGCCACAACCTGATTTTCAGTATAATGAAGCGCAGGTTGTAGTGGTGACAATGGAGAAATGAAAAGTAGTGAGCCGTAGGGCGAATTTCTCTATCAAAGACCTCGCCCTATTACCTTTTATACCAATTAACAACAAAGAATATTCTTGTGAAAATTAGAATCTTACAGACTTGTTTCGCTATTATTTGCATAGTTCTTGCCTCTATACTTTTACACGATGTGATAGCGGAGCAGCCTGCCTCATCACCTGACGCGGACTATTTCGACTACATCACACTCTTCTCTCAAGGAAGGATTACCCGCTTTACGGAGATGCCGATTCGGGTCTACATCTCTCCCGTCTTAAAGGATAGCCCGTACCTCCCTGAGATTCGATATGCCATGCAAGTATGGCATACCTCCAGCGAGGGTGCTATCCAGTTTGAAGAAACTGAAACACCTCAGAACGCAGATATCCGCGTCAGTTGGGGCTATACCGGTCTCCTCACTGACTTTCAGGACACCAGACTTGGCAGCGCAGAACTCACACGTCTCAAAGATAGTGTCCAAATCGGCACTTTTTCTAACGGATTTGAAGTCGGCTCTATCGCCGCGGTTGAAGACCAATCCACCGAAACAGCACACGAGATCAGTTTTACAGTAGAGGTTATCCTTATGTTAGAAGGTTACGGAACTGTTGAATTATCGCAGGAAGAGATGCGAACGGTGTGCGTCCACGAATTCGGACACGCAATCGGTTTGTGGGGACACAGTCCGCATCCCGGAGACATCTGTTATCCGACAGCGACGGTCCAACAGCCTTCTGACCGCGATATAGCCACGCTGCGGAAAGTCTATAACACGCCCCTTAATACACCACAACACGATGTCGCTATCAAGGTACTGAAAACTGAGATTGAACAGAAACCCTATGCCGATCCGCAAACCCGACTGCGGACACACTATCTACTCGGAGCCATCTATTTCGACAAAGGCGATACAGCGTCCGCAATCGACAGTTTTCAAACTTGCAGGCAGTTAGATACCAAGTTTCGACCCGCAATAGAGAAACTCATCCAAGCCTATCACGAAACAGGTGAGACGCATGAGGCGATAGCTCTTCTTGAGAAACGGGTTACCCAGAAACCATCACCAGCGGATTACAACACGCTCGGTATCTTTTATTATGAGAAAAAAGATGCCGAGAAAGCAATACAAGCGTTTGAGAAAGCACTTCACATCGCTCCGTATCATAAAGCCGCACGGCGAAACCTACATCAACTCCTTCGAGCCAAAGGATTCAGAGCACTGGCATCAAAAGATTTTGAGACTGCTACCACCACCTTTGAAAAAGTGCTACATATAGAGCCTCTCGACGCGCCTACCTATCAACTCATGGGCAATGGATACGCCCAAGCCGGGCAATTTGAAAAGGCGATCAACTACTATCAGAAAGCGATTGACCTTAATCCTGTTGACGCATTGACACAGCAAAACTTCGCACAATGTTATAACAATTACGGTGTATCGCTACGAAACCGTGAGAAATGGGACGAGGCGATCGCTGCGTATCGCAACGCTCTGCGGTTGATGCCGACGCTCCAAATTGCCCGAACTAACCTGAGCGACGCATTTACCCGAAAGGCGAAGGCACATAGCGAAGCAGACGAATTAGATGAAGCCGTAGCGGCGTATCTCGAATTGCAGAAACTCCATCCACACGAAATGCATATTCGTAATTTACTCGGGGAATTATATCTCAAAAAAGGCGATTACGCAGATGCGTTGTCGGTATTTCAGCACGTCTACAACGCCAATCCTAACGGTGCGCATGCTTTACACAACCTCATTGCTGCTTACCATCACTATGCGCGAAGCCTCAGCGATGCGGGAGACTATACGACAGCGATCCAATTGCTTGAAGAGGCACTTCGACTCGTGCCTACTGATCTGAATTTACGATTGAGTCTGGCGAACGCATACCAAGGTGCCGAGGACTATGAACGTGCGGCTATGGAAATATCGCACGTTTTGGCACAAGCACCAGAAAATCTGCAGGCAAAGGAAGAACAGGTTAACCTGAAAATCCGGCGAGGAAATACCCTCATGCGGCAGCGGCAGCACGCTGCGGCACTCGCTGAATTCGAGGCGATTCCCGATTCTGAGCGCGACATCGAAATTTATAACACCATTGGTTATCTCTATCTCGTGGAAGGTGAACATGCGAAAGCGTTCACCGGTTTTGAAACTGTCCTGCGGAAAGATCCGATTAACATGCCTGCTTTTAGGAATCTATTGTCGTTAGAATCCATGTTAATCCGTAGACGTGGGAATAAAATGAGAGAGGATACCCTCGTCAAGGCCCGATGCCTCCTCGCCGTTGTCTTGATGCATCGAAAGCAACCGGCTGCCGCGGTTGAAAAATATCAACTCGCGCTGAAATCCAAATCTGAAGAGATGGATCCGCTCCTCATTGAAACCGGCAGACAACTCGCCAATCGATTCCAACAATACGGCGATACCGAAAACCGTGAGATGATTCTCGATTGGGTTGAACAGCGCAGTGGTAATTAGCGGTAACCGATTCCAGCCTATCCAGTTGGAGACGCTTCTAACTCGTCTTCATCCAAACCTAAACAGGGCTTAAAAGCAGAAAGGTCGGGCAAAAAGCCCGACCCGGAGTATAGTAACGAATGAGTCTTGTATTCACTGCCGTGTGACGACTACTGACCGCCACCACCACCGCCACCGCGACGACCGCCTTGCCAACGATTCATACGTTGTTGCTGTTCCATCTGACGTTTTTTCGTCAATTCGTTGAGTTTCGTCACCTGTTCTTCGGTTAATACCTCTTTGAGTCCACTTTGGAATTCTTTGCCGACGGTTGCAGCGAAACTTTGCATGTCCGCCATAGCTGCTCTCATATCGCCGGATGCTTGTGCTTCTTTCATTTTCGCCTGAAATTTATCGCGAGCCACCTGATAGATAGGGCGTGCCTTCACAAGCGTCTCATCATCGACTTTCAAAGTGAAAGTCAAATCAACCCAAGAATCATCGACTAAAGAAGCGGGGTTCATCATTCCCATCATTCCTCTGCCGCCCCGGTCACCCCCCTGACGGTTTCCACGTTGACCTTGTGCGTTCCGGTCGGGACGCTGTGCCGACGTTGCATGTTCAAAAACAAATAAACCTACGATTGCGATAAGGGCGATTGCACCGATTGTCAAAAATTTCTGCTTCATTTTCATTACTCCTATTGGAATTTTGGTTGCATGAATGCCTTCAATGCTTTTTGAAAGGCGTTCACAATTTGATTTTGCTTTTTTAGTCAGATGTATGCAGAAAAGGTTCGTTTTTTATTTTTCTCCTGTCTACAATGAACTGGTATTCGGTGATCCGGGAACTCAAACACAGACGCAGGTGGCACACACTCGGCAGAGAAGTTTTGAAAACTTCCACGTCCATGTGTTCTCCGTTTTGATCGCCTATCAACTCTCAGAGAACAAACCTTCGCTGAACTTCCATGAACTTCAGCAAAGCAACGATTTCCCTGTGAGCCTATAAACACCCAACTTTTTTCAAACCCACGTTAATTCACCATAAATAGCCCTGAATGTTTCGTCAGAGTCATGGGGTGTGTAAATATTTTGTCATGCTCCTCATGCGGCATTTGCGTGTTTCCTCCAAAAAGCGTCCCAGGTGCCATTCTTTAATAAACATCGCCAGAACAA
>RKRR01000089.1 GCA_007571305.1 Candidatus Poribacteria bacterium
TTTCAAATCCCAAAACTACTTATTGCGTTATATTTTCTCACTTTCGTAGCACACGCGTTTCGTTTGTGCCGGGCACGCAACTTCCTCCAGGCAAGCGGAGGCGTTGGCACACAGCCAAAGACTCATCGTTTAAAAATCTTCGGAGTGCGGGAACGGATTCGGCACAGTTGTAAAATTCTGGTACCGGTCTTCGCCTCGCAGTAGAATCGGTTTCCAAGGGCGCTTCAGTGAATTTTCCTCTGCCTGCCTTACCGATGGATCTATGTAACGAATCGTCAGACCGCACCTCCGACGCGTGGAATGATTCGGTAGACTACCGTGGATCATCTGTCCATGGTGGATAGACATTTCACCAGCTTTTAGCACCAAATCTACGGCGGTGTCTGCCTCTATCTCGGTGACTGCAACCTCTTGATTGATGCTCAGGAGGTTACCTTTCTGTTCGGACTTTCCGTGTTCCTTGATGCCGCGTTGATGGCTTCCGGGGATAACCTGCATACAGCCGTTCCCTGTATCGCTGTCATCTATGGCATACCAAGCAGTGATCGCATTCGGCGGTTCAAGCCCCCAGTAGGTCACATCTTGATGCCATGCAACGAACTTGTCGCGGGGCCCATACTTGCAGAAGAAATGCGTAGCTAACAACATCACATCCGGCCCGATCAGTGCCTCGATGACATCTACAATTTTCGGATGCGTCGCGAGTTCCCAGATAAATTGATAATCGAAATGCCAGTCGACAAGACCGATTTCACATTTCTCTGCCCCGACTTCTGCTTCCAATGCGTCATAGGCTTGCCGATGGCGTGTTGCTTCAATTTCATCGGAAACATGGATACCGGTCAAAAATCCGTCTTTTCGGTAATTTTCAGCGAGTTGTGCATTTTTCGTTTCCATACGATCTCCTTTCTTGTCAGGCAGATGTAAAACCTAATTGCGTATTCGGTATATGATGGACGACAATCCCAGTCAAACTATACCTGATTTAGATTTAGAGCGATTTTCTGTGCCGAGAGGGTTTCCATCAGTTCTGATACCTTGCTCTCTGAGGATTGCGATAAACTCCGATTGGGAACGGGTATTTTTGGTGGAGTTGCACGCATTACAAAGCAGTTGAAGGTTTCCCGTTACGTCTGTGCCGCCTTTTGATTTCGGCACGATGTGGTCTATTGTCATGTTTCGAAACGGTAAGAAGTAGTGGCATCCCGCGCATTTGCCTTCTTGTTCTCCATAGAGTTGGTGCTTGTGGATATGTGCTTTCGGTAGACGCATCTGGGAGGCGGTCTCATCGGATATATCTGTGCGCTGAGGGGAGTCAGTTCGGACAATAATATCTTCAAGCGGCTTCCACAAATTCGTCTGTTTATCGACTTCATCTTGCAACCGGATTTTAGTGATAACCTCTGCGGATGGTGAAATATCAATACCGATCCACTGCCGCTGGAGTTGTTCTGCTGCGACGCATGCTGTTGCACACCCACAGAAGGGGTCTAAAACAACATCGCCTTCATTGGAGGAAGCTTTGATGATGCGTTCTAACAAGGCTAACGGCTTTTGGGTGGGCCAGCCTGTGCGTTCTTTACCTCTAACAAAAGGCACTTCCCACCAATCTTCACGGACCACATCAGAAAGATAGATGTCTGAATATGTGCCGTCCCGATTTTTTATCCGTGCATATTTACGGCCTTGATCATCCATTTTGTTGTATCGTCCAACATGTTCCGCTGCAACAGGTCGTGATGCTCCTTCTGGAGAAAAGAACGTATTTTGAGTCTTTCCGTAGAATAGAATAATATCATGTTTACGATTAAAACGGGTTTTTGACATGCCCCGTCCACCATAGCACCACACAATTTCGTTCCTAAAGTTCTGCTTCCCGAACAAAGCATCCATCACCATTTTCAAGTAATGACTGGCAGTCGGATCGCAGTGGAGGTAGATGCTTCCTGTGGATTTGAGGATACGTTTCATTTCAAACAACCGAACCGCCATCGCCATGAGATAGATTTTCATGGACTTATCGTAAACAACTTCGGAGGCCTGTATGATTTGATACAATTCTTCGTTGTGTTCAGCAATTTCACCGTGCCATCCATACTTAATATCTTCATCCGTCCAGATGTCCTTGAAGGACGCGCCTTCTGCAGGGGAGCCCATTGGGGCTTTGTATTGTTTTTTAGAGTTGAACGGCGGGTCGAGATAGATAAGGTCGATGCAATCGGAATTGATACCGCGTAGGATGTTAAGATTATCTGCGATGAAAAGGGTTCTATTTGTGACGCTCATTGATTTCTCTCAACGGAGTTCTGGAATTTTACATTGGCGGAACCATTGTGAGTCTTCTGGGGGCGATTCTTCTGGATCTTTCATCGTCTCAAAGGTTTTCAAAACGGGTGATACAGTTTCTGTCCATATCTGTTCGACTTCTTCAAACGTTACAGGTTGGCGTGCGGTAATAGTCTGTTGTTCGTAAGCCGTTAGCAATGACTGCATCTTCTTTCCGAGCCATGCAACTTCATCATCCACCATACGTTCACCGGTGCGTCGGTCTGACTCAAAGGCATTTGTCCCCATTGCAAAATGAGGTACTTGTGCGTCCTCCGTGGGCATTCGTGACATGTCCACACAATCCGGTTCCAACGCCCATAGCAGTGAGGTTTCAACCCTACCGGCATGGTCTCCACCGTTGCCTTGACGATCGAACCCTGGTGTGTTTGCCTCAAAATCGGGAAGTCCATAGAGTTGCATAGCGAAGTGGGGTTGAATTAGAGATAGGAGAGTTTTGAGGTATTGCCAATTCGGTCCGTAGTGTCCTGTGAGGAAAATAGCGGCGTGGAATCCGAGTGCATCGGCGGCACGAACATGATAACAGACGTTTTTGAAGTGCTGCCACGCGGGCATCGCGGTGAGCCAACTGCGGACTTCACCGACATGCCGGTGTGCCCAATTTGCGTACATGCCGTGTTCGTGGATATGCCAGTAGTCAGGAGGTGCGACGATACCGCCGTGTGCCTGTGCAGCACGACACGCGATTGCATGCGCCTTGAGTGCATCCAGTCCTACGGTGTTTTGGGGCCCGTGCGGTTCACAGAGTCCATAAGTAAAGTAAACAGCGGGACAGTCGTCGAATGCTGTTTCTAATTCATCGGGGAACATCCGCTCCCAGCGTACTTCTTTTTCCATTCGTATTTCCTCTGATAAGAAGATGGTAATTCGAAGATCGCT
The DNA here is from genome assembly GCA_007571305.1 of Candidatus Poribacteria bacterium. Lineage (GTDB taxonomy): Bacteria > Poribacteria > WGA-4E > WGA-4E > WGA-3G > WGA-3G. The sequence continues at coordinate 3,226 of RKRR01000089.1, forward strand.
CCTACAACTGGTTATCCCAAAAGGGAACCCATATTTAGTGCTTGGCAGATTTTCTTGGCACCGGTAAGGCGGGGTTGCAATTCAAAAGCCATCTTCAAAACGGTTCGTGCTTCTGGAAATCGATCAATTTCAATGTAGAACTCCGCAATCTTTTTGTACATCCCTGCAGTCTCGCGTTTCGAGAGTTGCAATTCACGAATTTTCCTCAACGGAATTGGGTGTGTTTGGTCGTATCCCTCAATACTGAAATGATAAAGGTAGATGAATTTGAGGCGTTCTTTGACTTCTTGGATGAAGTGTCTGAAACAGGGACGTTTTGCTTCAGCGGACAAGAGCGATTCATACATCAGCATTGCCCGCTTGATTTTTCGGAGCCGTTCAAAGGCGGAAACCTGGTCTCGGTTAGAAAATCCGAGGTTTTGATATGCCTCGGCGATGAGAAATTCACAGTCTCGGCTTTCTTCGTAACTCAAAAAATCGTCGATGCGCCATTCTTTGCCTGTTTTTTGCTTGTTATGAAGCAGCTGCTCATATAAGGAGATACCGGTTTTGTAGTTTTGATGGAGCAGTGCTTGCAACAGCAATTCTAATTTGGCGTAGTTGTGGTTTAGTTGACTGAGTTTTTCGAGGTATGTTTCATGGGTTCTTCCTTGGCATTCAATACGTTGTAGTCGCCGGTCATAGTCTGCTTTTTGTTTTGTATTCCGTAGGGTGTCATAAGCTCTACAGACTTCACGAAACATCTGCGCTGCAAAAGCAATCCGTTCTGGGTTTTTATCGGGATGATAGCATTTTGCGAGTCTCCGAAATGCTTGTTTTATTTCGGGAACAGTGGCACTTCGGTCAATTTCTAAAATTTCGTAATAGTTTGGGGTTTGCATGTTGTTAATGCCAAATTCTTATGATAAATACAGACCTATAATGCCACATTTTTCAGAATTTGTCAAGGAAAATTGCGTTGTGGCAAATCCGTTTTGGCGTGGTATCATGGCACTGTAGCGTTCCATACCTCTGCCTGTTTCATAAATATCTGAGGGTCTTGCAGCCATTCTTTATAACCAATATTTCCTCCATCGATGAGATAATCTATTTTTTCATTGATATGTGTCATAAGTTCGGTGTCTTGAAGTGCCAAGGTAAAGCCACCGTACTCAACCTGTTCATCGATGGCAGTAACGACGAATTTTCCATCTGAGCTATGGGCCATCTGCCTGTTTCCGATCTCGCCTCTGGCGACTGCGTCAATATTTCCTTGCTCAAGTGCCTCACGTAATTCTGATTCGCCGCTCTGCTGCCCGAGGTAGACAACTTGTGGCAGGTTTGCTGAAAATGGGTGGATGTGGAGCCTGTCCACTAAATTTGGGGAGGTGCCTGCAGCGGTAATCATGTAGTCGACTGTTCCATCAGCAAGAAGGGTGCTTTGTGATGTTTTAATACGCGTTCCCGCGGTGAGGATGCCTTTGGTATCAACGAGCCCCGTAATTTCAAGCAAACGTGCTTCTCCGGTCGTTGCAGGAAGGACACCGACACGCACATCACTTGTGAGGGATGCATAATCAGAGAGTTGTTTGGCATCTTCGGCGCGAACAAGAATCGATTGACGAAATTGGATATGCCCTGATGTGAAATTGACGGTTTGTACCCCTGCTGCGTTTTGAGTACGTTTCTCAAGGATGGTGATACCCCCGCCGATAATATCATATTGCGGATTGGCAGACTTGAGCCAGATGTCGGACCATTCGGCGATTGCCCTCCGAGAAAAAGACAAATTTGCGCGCTCCATAGTTTCGAGTGCTGTCAACAGATCAGCTTCGTAGCCGAGATGGGTATTGAATTTCTCAGAAGTTGGATCGGGATCTGCACTGTAACTTATAGGGGCAAAATAGGCATAGAATCCGACAGTGATCACCTGTTTATCATTTTGTTGGATTTGCTGGCACGCTGAAAACAGCAGCGGTGTGAGTAGTGGAAAAATTAGAGTAGATATTAGAATTACTTGGGCGCGTTTCATAATAATTCCTTTATTCGTCGCAAATAGGGAGAATTTGAAAGTTTTGTGAAAGTTAGGAATCGGCGAAGAAGTTTTTGCCGGTGATGTAATCAATGAAGGTGTTGTCCTTGAAAATCCAATGTCCTTGGATGTCGTCAACGAACTTCGCTTTTATCTCTTTGGCAGAGAGCAGTAATCGGAGGAGGCTGTAGTCAGGTTTCTATGCGCGGTCTCTGACAACGGCAGGGAGAAGTTCACCTGTGCTGTCAACGAGGTCTGGATTCGTTTTTAGGAGTGCGATACGTTTTGTTTTGGCATATCGGTTTTTCTATTTTCCGTGTTAGCTGTAGGGTTCCTCATTATTTTCAGGATTTTTGGGTTGGATATCAGATTCCTCTGGAATTTGGAGGTCAGAGGATTGCGCTTCTATTCTATTTTTGGTTGTTGATATTAGTTTCCTTATTGATCTTTTCGCGCGCCACCAACTAATTATCAGATATGTGCCTTGTGTAATACCGACAATACTGATGAGAATAAATATTACTTTTACAGTTTGCCATTTAAAATCAGAGGTTACTAAAGCAACTATACATGTAAATGCAGTCGAAAATAGAAAGATTGCAAAATTAAATTGCAGCGTTGCTGTTGATTTTTTTCTAATAACTCTAATTCATGTTCTTTGACTTCGTATAAATTGACAGCGTCGACTCTGCCTCGTCTTACGAGCGGCTTTTCATCACTATAAGGAGAGTTTGGATCGACCATTCTATAATCTCTCCTTTAGCCATTCACTATTTTGAGAACCGTAAGAATTTGTCCATGCAGCGTGGGTCCCGGACCGAATAACAAATACTCGATCGGAAGCAGATAAGCCTTCAGTCAAAGAATCCCGAATTTGATTGGGAGTTTGATGGGAGATAACAGCCCAGCAATTGTCATGAATTGGACAATAACCCCTATATTGCTTCAGTTTTTCTTTTACTTGATTCTTTCTCAAATCATCATTTACTTCAAAAGTAACAATATAAGTCGTCATCATATCTTCCTAAATTCCAAAGGTATGG
>RKRR01000100.1 GCA_007571305.1 Candidatus Poribacteria bacterium
AGTGTGGGCATGAGTTGTTCCTTCTGACGCGATACTGTAGAACTATTTACCAGACGCACTGTAATCTAATTATAGCGTTATTTACGGAATATGTCAATAGGATTTTGCTTTTACCGTTTTTCGCCGCTTACTAACTTTTGATACGCACGTGTCAAACCGAAAACGGTCGGTGCCCACAAAACCGTCGCCACCATAGCCGTAATAGAAAACGCAACACCGGGAATTGTCTTTACAACCAACTTCACTAATTCGATGATGCCCGCACTCCCGCCCTTCGAGAAACGGTACCCAAACGAATCTATAACCTGTTTCGCGCGATACCGTGAATCGTAAGAGAGCGGCATATAGAACAATTCTTTGCCTGCCCGAAAAAGCGAATAATCTAACGCTTTAAAAGTCACATACGCCGCTGTTCCGGTTCGAAGTGAGGGGGAAACTGTCAGTATAAAACTACTGACGAAGTGAACTATCGGGATGGTGAGATGCATATAACGGAGTGCGACGAATCTGAGTGCGAGTGGCACAGCCACCAATTGCAAAATGCCTGCCGCCAATCCGAGATTTCCATAAACCGAGCCAAAAAACGCTGTCCGCATATCCTTATCAGGTCTCTCCATTTCAGCTAATATATTGAACCGAAGGTCCAGCACAGTGGACACTATCTGTGTGCTAATGATTAATACTCCGATAAAAATCAGGTATCTGGAACGAAAGAGCGTTTTTATCCCGATGTGTCCGAGTCTACCACCTACCTCTTCGGCACTGGGTTTAGGTTCACCGCCAAATTTGTAGGCAAGGACACCGAGAATTGCTGTTGGTACGAGAGATGCCGCGGTGAACAGCAATAAAGCTTCAGTACCCAACACGGTTGCCCATTTGCTCACAAGCGTGCCACCGAGAAACGAGCCAACAGACGCTACGGCACAGAAGGGACCGTTGATCCGCTTCGCCTGTTCAGTTGTTAGCACACTGTTGACAAACGACCAGAACTGCTCAATGACTATCACGATGTATGCTTCTCGGAACACGTAGATGATCGCCGCAGCGAAGTTCATACCGCGAGAAAGCGCGGCGTAGCATCCGAGAATTAAAACAGCCGAAAAGAGGGAAGTTATCGCCAACGCGCGGGTCGCTCCGAGCCATGAAAGCAGTCGACCGTAGCAGTAGAGCATCACGATCATACTTGGCGGAACTGCCACCATACCACGCGGAAGATTCTCGGCACCGTACGCCTCGATAAACAACGAGGAGGATACGGAACGGATAAATTCATAACCGAATAGCACAAAACAGGCGGCACTACTGATTGAAACTGCAGCATAGATAAGTCGTCGTGGAAACATTATGTAAGATTGTCCTTTCAGAAACCTCTTTACCGCTCTGGAATGCTATCCTCAGCGGGACGGGGATTATGCACCCAGTGTCCACTCGGATCGTTTCCCCTGGCGACAATCGCACGTCGATTCCAGTCGTTTGCGGCGCGAACTTCAGGCGGCACGAACCGCATCGTCAACCCACAACGCCGTCGAGCCGAAGTGTTCGGTTCGGAACCGTGTAACAGGAGATCCGAGTGCAAAGACATCTGTCCGGCTTTCATCGCAAAGGGAAAAGGTGCTTCCCCGTATTGTGCAGCTCCATGCACTGTTTGACCCAGCACGTTCTTTTCTTCAGCAGTGCTCGGCTCAAATGCGATTTGCCCGTGTAGATGCGATTTTGGAATAACGGTCATTGCTCCGTTTTCGACTGCAGCGTCGTCAATCGCGAGCCATACGGTGACAGTCTTACTCGGAGAGAGGGGCCAATAGGAAGCGTCCTGATGCCAACTCACCTGTTTTACATCACCCGGCATCTTGCAGAAGTAGTGCGTTCCCCAACAGATCAGCGTTTCACCCAATAGGTCTTGCACGTAATCGAGGATTCTGTCTTCAGTAATTAGATCGTGGAGTCCCGTGCAGCTGGTATGCCACCCGTTGATGGAATAACTGTTCATTCCTGCTGCCAATGCCTTCTCCATCAGCTGATTAAAATAGGCGCGGTGTTCTGCGATCTCCGCTTCGGAGAAGACATCTAACGGTGAGATAAATCCGTTTTCATTGAAGTGTTCGATTTGAGCACGTGTTAAGGTCGATGGACTTTCGTTTTCGATGGGAAAAAATTGAAGTGTTCTATTGAGTTCAGGCATTGCATCCGTAATTGGCATCTGAGAGTCCTCTTTTCTCGACGTAAGTTAGAAGTTTGTATTGTGTGCTATCTATCTGCTTTCAACTGTCCCCAGCGAGTGGCGAGTTTGCCATTCGGTTCGACAGCGAAGGCGGGGATCTCCTCTCCGTCGATAATCAGATTATCGTAATGGGCGTTTGCCTCATACGTGATGAAACCGATACGTCCACTGTCACGAAATTTCATATCATCATCACCCTCGAACAGGAGTTCATCATCCACAAAGCATTCGTAATCGTGTCCCTCTGCAACAACCTTAAGGCGATAGGTCTCACCGACTTCTGGTTCAAGGGGTAAAGGGGTAGCAATGTGATCCCATTGATTCTCTCTCCATCGGGAGAATTGGCATTTGTGCTGGTCTGTGCGAATCCAGAACCGCATGCCGTTGTCTCCCTCTGCATCAGCACGGATTAACAAACCCGCTGCATTCACGCCCACGTCTTTCACAAGCGTCACATCCACTTCAATCGTGTAATCCGTCCAATCTTCATCACCGAACATCGTCTTGGCGTACTGTCCGCCAGAAGTCTCGGCATAGGCATCCTTCACAATCTTCCACTCGCCACTGACATCGTTCCAGCCATCCGGCAGTCCATTATCGAAATTTTCCTGCCATACCCCAGCCGAAACAATAGAAGTTGCTATGGTGAGTATGAATATGATAGATACGATATGTGAATAGCGCATCGGTTCCTCCAGTCTATTAGATTATAATCCTGACTCAGACAACTCAGCGCAACCATCAATAATTATATCTATATTAACGGATAGGTCAAGTTAAACCTGAAAAAAAGCAGTCATTTCGTTCTTCCATAGGAACGATTGCCATATTCCAACGCTTCACCTATAAATGCCCGAACATAGAGTCGAATTCACCTAAAAATTTGGCATAAAAGAGGATTTATGGTAATATGCAACCCTAGTACGATGTTACGCCTTACCATATTCACCTAAATTTTCAATAAAAGAGCAGACATCCCTATAAAGACCTACCTATTGAAACACAATAAGCAAATGGACGAAAAACGAGCGAATGGACGTTACTATACACGCGGAAATCCGTTTCAATTGGAACCTTTCCAGACGTGGGCGGATGCATCCGACTTAGAACAGCAGACGGTTTTAGAACCCTTTGCCGGTGCGAACGATATTCCACGGTTGATGAACGCCACGCGTTTGCAGTGCCGAGATTGGGCATTTTTTGACATTAAACCGGGTGCGAAAGGGGTTGTCCAACGCGACACGCTCGCCGACTTCCCTAAAGGGTTCAACGTTTGCATCACCAATCCGCCGTGGTTGGCTCGCAACTCGGCAACGCGCCGTGGCTTACCTTTCCCAAAAGCGATCCGTTACGATGACCTCTACAAATACGCCCTTGAGCAGTGTTTGGCACATTGTGAGTGGGTGGCGGCAATTATCCCAGAGGCATTCATTCGGAGCGGTCTGTTTCTGGAACGGTTGTGTGATTTTATCTCTTTAGTTCCATGGCCCCAGCAAAAACCACTGGAGAAAAATAAAGCAAGAAACACTTCCTATATGTTTGAAGACACTGAACATCCCGTAGGGCTTGCTCTATTTGCACCGGACGCAACACCGGACGTTAGGATCTGGCGCAACAATCGGTTTCTCGGTCCCATGAGTGAACTACACAGACACCTTCCGCAACCTTCTTCCAATCGTAGCATTGTGTTCAATGATCCACAGGGAAATCTCGGACTCATCGCCATAGACAATACCGTTTCCGCCTCTATCCGTTTCTGCTCGCCATCGGAATTGGGAGACTATCCTATTCGGCATCAGGGCCGTTCCATTACGAGAATTGGTGTACCGTGGCATGTGGATATAGATACGCTCAATATCCGCCTGACAAAAATCCGAGAGAAAACCCACGATGTTTTTCTGACAGCATTCAAAGGCATACGCCGCGATGGACACTACCGACGGCGATTAGATTGGGCCTTGGCGCGATCAATTATTGATGTGGGAGATTTACGGCTGCAACTTGAAATGAACGTGGAGTAAAAAATGAACACTCAAAAATGGGGATGCCTATTTCTACTGATAGCATTTATCACTGTCGCCGGATGTGTGCCCGGGGATGGCAAACATACTACCGAGAAACCCGCTGGCTTCTTCTGGGGCATCTGGCACGGCTGGATCGCTCCGATCTCGCTGATCTGGCAACTGTTCAACCCAGATATTCGTCTCTATGAACCCCAAAACACGGGATGGTGGTACGACTTCGGATTTTATATCGCCGTGATTAGCGGTTTCGGAGGCATTTCTTTCTCGATACGCAAACGGAAGAAAGTAATAGTGAAGGATTCCGCCGATGCGGCATAACTGTTGACGAGCCTAAAATTAATACGAGTCGGAGTCGTGCGGCGCATTGGGATGGTAAGAATGCTGTGGGAGAGTTAGTTGCGAGTGGTGTGTATTTCTACACGTTCACGGCGGGTGATTTCACTGCCACCCGTAAGATGCTGATACACAAATAGGCGATACACCGAAATTATCGTAGCGGTGAGGTTTTCTCGCCTCTATACACAAATTCTAAGCAGTGTTGAGTCACAATCTCACAGATGATGCGTCAACACTGAAACTATCGTAAGGGCGAAGGCTTTAAGTCTTTGCCCTTTCCGTTTTTTGGTCTGTCCATATAGGGATTGAATGTCATACCATAATATGCTATAATCAGTTCTTAAAAGCTGCAAAGGCATGGAGGAGTGGCTATGAAAACGTTTGAGACCCGTGGGCCTGTATCGCCAGAACGCAATTATGTCGTTCGCCGCACCGCAGAGATTGCTGATTTTATTAAACGGGTCAAACAAGGACGATACATCGTCATCTTCGCGCCGCGACAAACCGGCAAAACAACTTTCTTCCGATGGGCACTGGATGCTCTTGCAGATGAAGCGATCACCTATTTTCCAATCCAACTTGATTTTGAGGAATATAAGAATTTTTCTCCCGACGATTTCTACTACTACCTCCAAAAAGATATTCACAAGGAAATTGAAAGTGTTTTTGAAAAACGCAATGAAACGCTTTCCCATAATTTAATTCAATTTCTGGAAAACACAAAAATTACGAATCACGTTTCGATGAGAGAGTTCTTTGAAGAACTTGCGAATTTGCTAAAATATCAGCGACTTGTTATTGTCATTGACGAATTTGATGGTATTCCTGAAATTGTGGTGAGAGATTTTCTTCATTCACTCCGTCGTATCTATCTCTCGGATGTAGACGCACGCTGCCCCTTCAGCCTCGGCATCGTAGGTGTTAAGAGCATAACACAGCTTAACTACGACCGTTCTATCTCACCTTTCAACAGCCAAGACGAATTCGCCCTGCCGAACTTTACGCTCGAACAGGTGCAGGAACTTCTTGCGCAGTATACCGATGAAGTAGGACAAACCTTTGATCCAGACATCCTTGAAGTCCTTCACAAACAGACAGCGGGTCAGCCGTTTCTCGTGAACCGATTTGCACAGATACTCACGGAGGAACTGGACATTCCCAAAACCGATATAATTGGGATGAAGCACTTTTCGGAAGCACACACGCGGCTACTGCGGGAACAGAACGTCAACATTCAACATCTCATAACCAATATCCGAAGGTATCCACGTTTTGAAACCATTCTAATGGAAATTGTTTCCTATGATGCTGGCGTAGCGTTTAATTTGGACAACGAATTTATTGCAGAGCTCGCTGCTTACGGTGTCCTCGTAGAAGGACCTGATGGACTCTGCAGAATTGTCAATCCGATTTATCAATATCGCATCATGAAAGCGTTTCAACCACTGATAAACGGACTGGAACGAGAATACTTTCCCGAAGACACGGATACCTATTTCTTAGATTATCTCACACCCAACGGGCACATTCGTTTACTACCTCTATTGGATAATTTTCAGAGTTTCATTGCACGCGCCGGACATAGGATTCTACAGGGACCTGATACCCCGCAAGAGTTCGTTGGGCAGTACCTCCTTTTTGCCTATCTTGACCAGTTTGTACGATTGGTGCACGGACGCATGTACCTTGAAGTGCAAACAGGACGTGGTAGAATGGATCTACTTATTCTGCACAATTCGCAAAAGTACATTGTTGAGACCAAGATTTGGGAGGGCAAGCGTTCTTATACAGCAGGCAAGGCACAGCTCGCAAGGTATATGGCATTAGAGGATGCATCGGAAGGGTACTATGTCGTGTTCGACCATCGTAGGAATCCAGCATCTCAAGCGGAAACAGAGACGCTGGACGGGTTGACAATTCGCAGTTACGTTATTCCTGTCATGCAAGAAGTACCTTCAGAACCGACAGGGCGAAATTTGAATAAAGAAGGAGTCTAACCCATGAAAGTCTTAGTCATCGGAGGCACAGGCAACATCAGCCGTGGGATTGTTGCGGCACTGCAAAATCGAAATTATGAAGTCGTCCTGTTCAACCGCGGACAACACGCGGATCCGCCGCCTCCAGATGTCCGCGTAATTCACGGAGACCGAAAAAATCGTGAAGATTTCGAGGCGAAAGTTAGCGCAGAGGCATGGGATGCCATCATTGATATGATTAGTTTCAACGCTGAGGATGCCGCCTCCGCACTTCGCGCATGTCAGGGACGCGTTGGACACTTCATCCACTGCTCAACGGTGATGACCTATGGACCTCCGTTCAGTGGGATTAATCTCCCAGAGACAGCACCCTTGCAAGGCACATCGGGCTATGGACTTGGAAAAATCGAAGCGGATAACCTACTGTTGGAGGCTCACGCACACGATGGATTCCCTGTAACCATTTTCAAACCCTCCTATACACACGGTCCCGGCATGAACCTACATCGGCAGGTCGGTGGAGACGGTAGTTGGATTGATCGGTTACGAAAGGGAAAACCTATTCTTTCCGCGGGTGATGGACTGAATTATTTTCAATTCCTGTCATCTCGCGACGCTGGAATTGCGTTTACAGAAGTACTCGGTAGATCTGACTGCTTCGGTGAAATATACAACACCGTCCATCCACAAGCGCGAACCTGGGACGAGTGGCACCGTGTTGCGGCGGAGGCACTCGGCGTTGACATAGAGATCGTGCATGTATCCCAAGAGACACTCATCGCGATGGCACCTGAACGGTTCAGCGGCTTGCGAGGTAATTTCGGACACACCCAAATCTTTAGCCATGAGAAACTGGCAGCAGTATTGCCTGAATTTACGCCGCAAGTTCCAGTTACAGAGAGTGTCGCGGAAAACATCGCGTGGATGGACACACACAATCTGGTTCCCGATAGCGATGCAGACGATCTGGAGGATCAGATTATTGAGACAGTTCGCAATCTACCGCGTATCCGGTAGTGCGGAGGTGAAACATGGTACACATACAGAACAGTATACCGGGGGCAGCGTTGAATTCAGAGAGACTTGACCTTGTTGAAAACGACCTCCGTGAAGTTGGTTTCCATATCATTGAGAATGTGATTACCGACGAAGAGGCAGACGAAGCTCGCGAGGTAATCTGGAAATTGGTCAAAGAGGATATTGCTAACGGATATGACCACAGTTACGGCGAGGGTAAAATCCGTCGCGTCTGGGCAATTGTCGGAAAATCCCCCATCTTCCGCTATTTCATCCAACACCCAACCGTGGTGGCAGTATGGAAACGGATGCTTGGCGAAGATGTCATCGCTTCCACGTTTACTGCGAATATCGTTGGTCCCGGCGCACCCGCAGGCGGTTGGCATATCGACTACCCATATTGGGCGATGCAATCACCATTCCCATCCGGTTCGTTGACAGGACAGACGGTCTGGATGTTAGACGATTTTACGGAAGAGAACGGGGCCACGGCGTGTATTCCAGAGTCCCACAAAACGCTCCGCCGTCCGGAGTTGGGAGAAGCCGAGGAGCTTGAGATGAGCATCGCTGCCGCGCCGAAAGGCTCTATCATGTTCACGAACGGTGCAATCTGGCATCAGTCTCGAGCGAACCTAACGGACACCCCTCGCGTCGGGCTGCTCGGTATGTATAACCGTTCGGTCATCTATCCGCAGGAGGATATGCCTCGGCAATTGACTGATGACGAATTAGCAGGCGAGAGCGAAGTCTTAAAGCAGTTGTTAGGCAGAAATATCTCGTTCCGCGATCCAGATCACGGGCAGAATTGGCATCGCACGGATAGCGGTTTTCGCCAAGTATAGTATTTTTTTAGCATGCCTGATGGAACATGTAATGCCACTTTTATGGAGGTAGATATGTCATCTACTGCAGTACAAACTTATTTAACCCCTGAGGAATATCTTGCTTGGGAACGCAAGGCAGATATCAAGCATGAATATTTGCGCGGGGAAATAATCGCCATGTCCGGTGCAAGTTATCACCACACGCTCATAACGATGAGTATCTCTGGCGAACTTTATATCCAATTGAAGGAACAAGGATGTACGGTCCACACGAATGATATGCGGGTACGAACTCATCCTGATGTATCCTACTTTTATCCGGACGTTCTTGTTGTCTGCGGTGAACCGCGCTTTGAGGATAACACTTTTGATACGCTGCTCAACCCTATCGTTTTAGTAGAAGTCCTTTCTCCATCAACCGAATCGTATGACCGCGGGGAAAAATTCGAGCACTATCAACAACTTACATCTCTGCGTGAATACATTCTTGTTTCACAAGATCAAGTGCAAATTGAGCATTATCATCTTAAAGAAACACAGTGGGAACTCACCGAATTTCGCTCGCTTGAAAATATCGTGCCGCTCTCTTCAATTGAATGTGAGTTACCACTAGAGGATATTTATAGACGTGTCGAATTTCGTCAAAACCAACTGTAAGCGAGGCACTCATTTGGATCCAAAACGTCTCTATTTATCCTACAAGTTCAAGATACAGTAAGGAAAACATTTATGCCAACAATATCTCATGATGTTTTGAGAACGTTTGTATATGATATCTATCGTGGTGCTGGAGGCACAGAGGAAGATGCGCGTATCGTCAGCGACCACGTTGTTGATTCTAACTTAGCGGGTCACGATTCACACGGTGTTATCAACGCCCCGAACTATATCGGTGGAATGGAAGGCGGGCCCGCCGCAGATAAGATGGAGATTGTGAGGGAAAGCGGTGCCGCAACCGTCATCAATGCCAATGGCGCACTCGGGATGGTCGCCGCGCGTAAAGCGATGGAGATGGCTATTGAAAAAGCAGAAAGTTGCACGATTGGTGCGGTTGGCCTGCATCGGTGTGGACACGCAGGACGGATGGGGGAATATCCTCCAATTGCTGCACGTGCCGGCATGATCGGGATTGTTCTGCTCAACGGGGGTGGACGTTTCATGCATCCGCACGGTGGTACTTCTCGGAGACTACCACCGAATCCGATTGCGATCTCGGTGCCGCGTCAGGGTGGTGAACCACTTCTCCTTGATATGACGCTCAGCGTTGTCGCAGGTGGAAAACTGCTCGTCCAGACGGCTCGCGGTGAACCTATACCGGAAGGCTGGATGATAGATGCTGAAGGTCAACCGCTCACAGACCCGAATGCGTTTCGTGAACGTCCACAGGATACCGCCGTTATGCCCTTGGGGGGTTTCCAATTCGGGCACAAAGGGTTTGGACTCGGTGTGATGATAGATGCTATCGCTGGCGGACTTTCTTGGGCAGGATGCAGTCGTGAGCAACCGACACGTGGGGCAAGTGGCATTGTGATGTTCGCAATTAAAATCGGGGATTTCATAGATTTAGCCGACTATGAACAAGAGATCGGATATCTTGTGGAGTGGGTAAAATCGTCTGCTCGGTTGCCGGGTATAGACGAAATCTATGTACCTGGAGAGTTTGAGGAACGGAGCCGTGAGAAACGCCTGCGTGAAGGGATACCCATAGAGGAGCCGACTTGGAATCGCCTCGTTGAAGCCGCAGAACGTTTCGATGTTGCGGTACCCAGTTTCTAATATAAATAAACCAGTAATTGGTAACCGAATGGAATCTGTGTAGCAGATTTCCGGACTGACCGCTGATTGCTAATAGGCAAGGGGAGAAAAAAATGAGAATCTATGGTTTGTTTGTTTTGCTTATCGGCATTATGGGGTGTGCTGCTCTGAATCAGCCCATTGGTGAAATGCCAGTCTCACGTCTCACTTGTGAGTCTAACCCGGAATTTGTAGATGGGAATCTGGAGACAGAGAGCACTTTCGCAGTGAAAGGGTTTGTCCGAAAAGCGTATCTACTTCACGAGGGTGAGGGGCGGCGCCTCGCCTATGCACAACGACGGTACATCACGCAGGTTGAAGGGCAACGCCGCACGGAAGCGATTATCAAACTGGACGCACCTACCTATATTTCGTATGTGGAAGTCTATCCAGCATCACGGCGAATTCCGAATTTCGCGATGATGACGACGACCGATGACCCACCACGTTTTGATGTCGCCTTTGAACGAGTATCGGATAAGCAACATCAAGATATAGAGGGATTGAACCCGGTGCGTTTCCGCATTGAGCGGGAAGTGCTTTATCTGCGAATGAGCGCAGACGGAATAGAGGACAGACAGAATTCTGTCCGGACTGCAAATTCGGGCGTTGAGATTCCACTGAGAGGGGCTTCCATCCGCGAAGTCAAGTTTTATATCCGTCAGACACCCTAATGGGAAAGGAGGAAAGAAATGAATAAATGGACGTTTGGCATTTTATTATTTCTACCGTTCAGCATCGCTGGTTGTGTCGGACTCCAAGGGAAATCGGGAGCGGAAATTCTGCCATCGCGTTTGTCTTGGCTTCAGGACACGCCTATTGAGGCGATTGCGTCTTCGCGGCTGACCTGCGATACGCATCCCGAAATAGTGGATGGTAATTTGGAAACAGTCGGGACTTTTGATGTGAAGGGAGATGTGAGGAAGCAGCATGATATCGTGGAGGGGGAGAGGCCTTTCTTCGGCAGAAGCCAGTATGTAACGGAGCTGGATGGAACGATCCGATGCGAGATTTTGATTAAATTGGAAAAACCGATGTACGTAAGTGCCGTTGAAATATATCCGGGGTCGCGCATCCCCAATTTGGCACTGAGCACAGCCTCAGAGGAATCGGAACGTCACTTCGGTCAATCTGGTACAGGCTTCAAACCCGTGCATGACAAACAGTATAAGGATGTAGAAGGCACAAAACCGGTGAAATTCCAAGTGGAAAGGGAAGCGATTTACCTACGCCTAACAGCAGATGCAATAGAGGACCGACAGGATGCCACGCGGTTCGATGACAGAGTCAGTGACGAAGGAATCGATATTCCTTTGAAAGGAGCTTCCATCCGCGAGGTTAAACTCTACGGGCGACAGCCGTTATATGATAGAGCCGAGAAATGAAAATGCGAATGTTCGGCGTTCTCTTGTTTTTGTTATTCGGTGTTATCGGATGTGCTCTGTTACAAGAGTCTCCATCCGTCGAAATACCGGCTTCGCGGCTTTCTTGTGAGAGAAATCCTGAAATGGTGGATGGCGACTTGTCGACGGTAGGGACCTTTGTGGCGAAAGGGTCCATTAAAAAAGAGTTTGTAATAAACTTGAGATACGCGCCGCGGCAGTACCAGCGTCGAGTGATAGGCAGCCTCAAAACGGAAACATTGATTAAACTGGACGCGCCAACCTATATTAAGTATATCGAAGTCTATCCCGCATCAACCATCCCCAACTTTGCTCTGGATACCACTGCCGAAGAGAAATCCCCCAAATGGATGCTTTCGTTTGCGGCTGTAGAAGACAAACGGACTCAGAGAGTGGAAGGCACATTGCCAGTAAGATTCCAAATTGAACGGGAAGTGCTTTATGTGCGATTGACGGCTAACGCATTGGAAGATTTGGATAATGTGGCACACGGTAACGAAATAGGCGAATTGCGAATTCCGCTCAAAGGTGCCTCGATCCGAGAGATTAAATTCTTCGAGCGGCAGTCCCTTTAAATTTCGTAATGATATCTTACAAACAGATGCCCCTGACGGAGGAACAGAGTGAAAGGACAATGGACAAGCTATAACCTTAGACGTACCTTGGAGATGTCCAACTGTCTTGTGGCACTTGCGTTAATCTTCGATCTTGTGGGGTGCGCGGTATTGCAAGAGTCACCGTCCGTCGAAATACCGTCTTCACGTCTTTCCTGCGAGAAAAATCCTGAAATGGTAGATGGTAAATTGGAAACGGTGAGTGTCTTTGAGACAAGTGGAACTATCCGAAAAGGATTCGAGAGAAGTGGGAGCCAGCGGCAGTATCAAAGCGAAGTGATAGGCAACTTGAAGACAGAAACCTTAATCAAATTGGACGTGCCAACATACATTGATTATATCGAAGTCTACCCCGCCTCAACTATTCCTCGTTTGGTTTTAGATACGACTACTGAAGAGAAATCGTCAAAGTGGTTGCTCTCGTTTGAGACTGTTGAAGACAAGCGCGGCAAAAAGGTGATAGGCACGCAGCCGGTGAGGTTCCGAATTGAACGAAAGATGCTTTATCTGCGGTTGACAGCTTACGCATTGCGAGACTCGGAGAATGTGAGGGGCTACAGCGAGTCTTCTATTGAAGAGATGGAGGCTTCTCTCAAAAAGATGGACACGAGTCCAGAAGCGATCGAGAGGGCCCGCCAACAGTGGCAGAAGCAGAGAAGAGAAGGGGAGATGCAAATTCCATTGAAAGGGGCGGCGATCCGGGAAATTAAATTCTATACAAGGTAATAAAATTCGCTTGACTTTTGTTTTACGTTCTTGTAAAATAGAAATGATTAACGGAATTTATCCATTTTTAACAAGGACGTTAAGGTTAGACAGAACACACAAGGTGAAACCTATAGGTTTCCCGTTTAAAAAGCCGGAGGATTAGAATCCGATTGCAAAAACAAGAATCGAAGGGTGTTCCCATACAGAGCAACGCTGAAGTGCAAGCCCTCTTCGGGCAAAGTGATGCTTTTCTGAAAATCATCGAAGATAGGTTTGACGTTCGCGTTGTTTTGAAAAGTGATAGCATTGCTGTCGTTGGTGAAGATGTCACGGAAACTAACCGAGTGACAAGGGTTCTCGAATCACTACTTCACCGCATCCGGAAAGGAGAACTCATTCAGGCAACCGATGTCAACTATGTAATTCGAGCGTCGGGTGCTGGTGAACGAGACACTTTAGGTGAAACTGGAGCCGAGTCCATTCCAGTATTCTCAAAACGCGGTGTCATCCGTCCCAAAACTGCTGGACAGAAAAGGTATGTTGAGGCAATTAAGCATAACGACTTGGTCTTCGGTATCGGACCGGCGGGAACAGGTAAAACGTATCTCGCGATGGCGATGGCGGTTTCCGCACTCAAAAGCGGACAAGTCAGTCGTATTATTTTGACACGCCCGGCTGTTGAAGCTGGCGAACGCCTCGGTTTCTTACCCGGTGATATCGCAGACAAGGTACATCCATATTTACGTCCGTTATACGATGCCCTCTATGATATGATGCCGCCAGAGGCACTCGACAAATATATCGAGCGAAATGTTATTGAAGTCGCACCTATCGCTTTCATGCGAGGCAGAACGCTCAATAACTCGTTTGTCGTTCTTGATGAAGCACAAAACGCCACTATTGAACAGATGAAGATGTTTTTGACTCGTCTTGGTTTCGATTCGAAAGCTGTGGTTACAGGCGATATTACGCAGACGGATCTTCCCAACCATAAGGTATCAGGACTCGCGGACGCACAAAAAGTGCTTTCGGGCATCAAAGGAATCCAGTTCGTCTATTTTTCTAAAGTTGATGTCGTACGGCATGAACTGGTCCAACGAATTGTAGAAGCATACGAGCAGGCATCGCCCTACAATACGGGACGGAATGGGATAGATCCATCGGATGTCCCCAGTAAAGAAGGATAACCGTTTTGATTCGGGTTACCAATACGAGTCGCAATACCACTTTTAATGCAGAAGTGGTTTATCGTGCCGTGTGTACAACGTTAAAGGCGCATGACGCAGAACCGTGTGAGGTCAGTGTCCTTTTAACAGATGATATTGATATGAGACAACTCAACAGCGACTACCGTGGTATCGAGGCATCCACGGATGTGTTAGCGTTTTCAATGCGTGAAGGTGAAGATGGTGATGTAAATCCAAGTTTGCTCGGAGATATTGTTGTATCCGTTGAAACCGCGGCGCGACAAGCATCAACAAAAGAGGGGCTCAGTGGAGTTCACGGGAACCTTGAAACCGAAATCGCATTGCTCACAGTCCACGGCATGCTGCACTTGTTGGGTTACGACCATCAAACGCCAGAAGAAGCCAAAATCATGTTTGAAAAGCAGGAAGATATCTTTCGTCTACTTTAGGCACTGTAGTGTGTCGTCTGTTATCTTCTGAACACCGCGAAATTGACCCATTATTAGGAGCGTGATTTTACGTTTGGACGACCTAGACTTAGTCATCAAACTCGTCAGCTTAGGTATACTTTTAATTTTCAATGCGCTGTTTTCAGCTGCCGAAGCGTTACTCGCTCGGTTAACGCGAGATGATATTCTCAAGTTTGCCGAGGAGGGTGGCAAACGCTACGAACTACTGATCTCCCTATTGCGCAACCCACGCCGCTATTCGTTGACCATTATCACTGCCAAAACGATTCTGATAGTGGTAAGCGTTATGGTATTTATGACGTTTTGGGAATACCGATATCCAGTGGCAAATGCGGCACTCGCAGTCGCATGCTTCGTTGTCTTTACTGAGTTGTTCCCGAAAAATTATGTGCAGGGCAGTACAGGAGAAGCAACCATTCGAGCACTCAGCGTACTCCGCGTCATCTATTGGGGCGGTTTCGTGGTTTTAATCCCATTGAATTTTCTTGCAAACCTGATTGTTCGTGTCTTCGGTGGCAAGGTTCCCTTAGCACAAGACAGCCTCGTATCCCCAGAGGTTTTGGAGACACTCGACAACGTCGCCGATAGCCAAGAACTTTTAGAACCAGATGACCGAGAAATGATCTCTCGGATCTTAGATTTACCAGACAAAGTTGTCCGAGAAATCATGGTCGCGCGAACCGATATGGTGTGCCTTGAAGTCAACACACCCGGCACCGAGGTGCTACAGACAACAATTACCTGCCGACACACCCGTATTCCTATCTACGAAGAAACCATCGACCGGATCATTGGGATTTTGCACGTTAAAGATATGTTGGATTGTTGGGAGGAAGACAAGCCGATCAATCTGAGGGAGTTAATCGTCGATCGGGGTCCTTTTTTTACACCAGAGAGCAAGAACATTTCAGAACTCTTCCGAGAACTTCGGGGGCATAAGCAGCACATCGCGATTGTTGTAGATGAATACGGTGGGACCGCTGGGATTGTGACCTTAGAAAACATCATCGAAGAAATCGTAGGCGAAATCCACGATGAAGACGAAATAGGCGAGCAGGATGACTACGTCCAGATGGATACCAACACCTATTCAGTTGATGCAAGGTTAAATCTTGCCGAGTTGAACGAGAGACTTGGAACGGAACTTGAGGCAGAGAACATTGACACAATCGGTGGGTTCGCTGTGGACCATCTCGGACACGTACCTGAACAAGGGACTCAATTTACCTATCGCGGTATCCGCTTCACCATACTTGAGGCAGACAAACGACGCATCCATAGAATTCAGATCCAGATGCCGGATATCGATGTCAGTGCCGTGTCCTAAAAAGCGAGAAGCACAAGCGATATCTCTGTCAGTATGCTTTGCGAGTGTCTCTCCTCACGCAAGAAATAGGATTCGCATGCGTAACTCAGGAGTTGAAATTAATTTGACAAAGCCCATCAGAACAGGTATAATTAAACATAAGGACGGGGCGTAGCGCAGTCCGGCTAGCGCGCCTGCTTCGGGAGCAGGAGGTCGGAGGTTCAAATCCTCTCGCCCCGACTTTATTTTCTTTACGAAAACGCATCCATCCCACTTGAAATCATGGCATCTCAAAAGACCCAAGCGATTGTCATTCGCACCTTTCCCCTTCAAGAATTCCATAAAATCATTACTTTCTACACGCCTGACTTTGGGAAAGTTAAAGCAGTCGCTTACGGCGTGAAAAGCCCAAAGAGTCGTCTCGGTGGGAGCTTAGAACTTCTCAATCACGGAACGCTCCTCTTTCAGCATCGCGAAAATCGGGAATTGCAGAACATCACGGACTTCAATTTGATTGATGGATTTGACGCAATTCGCTCCGATTTCACACGGATCACCTACGGTTGCTATTTCGCCGAATTGGTGGATAGCATCTCATCGGAGGGGATAGCCAGCCCTGATATTTTTAATCTTCTCCGCACTACTTACCAATTTTTGGTTCAGGCAGATGATGTCCCGTTGCTTGCACGAGGATTTGAGGTTAAGTTTCTTGATTGTGTGGGTTACGGACCGGAATTTTCTCGATGTGTGCATTGTGGTTCAGCTGTAAAAGGGGGAACGAGAGATAAATTCGGCATCGCCTTCAGCATCCGGTATGGCGGTGTGCTTTGTGGCGGGTGCGAAAATCGGGACGGTGCTGCCTTTACAATTGCACCCGGTAGCTGCGAATTGCTGAAAGTCCTTCGGAGGTCTGAATGGGAGAGGTTCAACCGGATTCGCGCCTCCACTCGCAATCATCAGGAACTCAAACGTCTTCTTGGGAACTTCATTGAACATCATACAGAACGGAAATTAAAAAGCCTCAAATTCATTGAGAATGTTTTGTAGACCCCTAAGCAGTTTATCGTTTAGGTCTCTCGCCTCAAGATTCATACCGTGTCTGGAAACATTCAGAACATATTAAGGAGTCATGAAATTGAAAAAATATAACCCCTTGCAATTTTTTACTCGCAAGTATCCGAAACTTGCGAATTTCACCAAAGTAGCATCTTTCTTCCTCGTTGCTGTGTATATGGCAGTGGCAGTTAGTTTTGATGGCTCTGCGGCGATCACCGGAAAAATTTCTGGAGTAATCACCGCTGAAGAAACGGATTCCCCACTAGCGAATGTCACAGTAGCACTTGTCGGTACAAGCACTACCGCGACAACAAACAGTGTTGGCTACTATGTTATGACCAACGTCCCACCCGGAAGTTATGATGTAAAGGTCGAGCTCACGGGTTATGCTGTAGAAACTGTAGCCGGGACAAGGGTGCTCGCCGGTCTTACGACAACTTTAGACTTTGCCCTAAAGAGTACGGCTGTGCAACTCGAAGGGATAACAGTAACGGCTGTCAAACCCCTCATCAAGCGGGATGTTACGCAGACAGCACGAATCATTGAATCAGATGACATTGAGGCGATGCCTCGCGATACCGTGAATGGGATTTTACAAACCCTCCCTGGGATTGCGGTGCTGAACTCAACCGGTTCAACTCATGTTCGGGGTGGTAGGTCGATGGAGATTCGGTATCTTATTGACGGGATCCCCATTAATAATCCGATCAGCAGAAGTTTGGGGTTGAGTATCGGCACGAATTCCCTTGAGCAGATGGAAGTCATCACAGGTGGCTTTAATGCAGAGCATGGTGATGCGCAATCCGGTATTGTTAATCTCATCACGAAGGTCGGAACGAATAAATTCTCTGGTAGAATCCGATACCGGGTTGGACAGTGGGGGACGCACTACGGAGATCCATTGTACGGTCCATGGCTTGATCCAGATAATGGATTTCGCCCTGTTGCGATTGAACCCTTCAGAGGTATATTTTTTGGGCAACCCTACGATTACCAAAAGCCGTATCGCGGACAAGATGTCACAGTCGCGGAGTTGGCGGAACGCGAAGGCGACGAACAGGTAGTCTTTACGGAAATTTTCCCCGGCGTATATGCGGACAGGACAGAAAACCCACTCCAACCCGTTATAGATCCGGAAACGGATGAACCGCAGGTTAACCCCGATACGGGTGAACCCCTTATGACGCGCCAACCTTATCGGGATGCTGATGGCACAGTTATCGACTATGCGAAGAAACAGGTTACTTTGTTGGACGGTTACGTCGTAGATCTGGAACAGTATAGCGGGCTCTTCAACGACACGAAAGAGTATGATCTGTCTCCGAGCCATATCGGTGAATTTGCGCTCAGCGGACCGATATGGGGAAATAGGTTGACGTTCGCTGTCTCTAGTCAGCTAAGTCGGAATAACAGTTTTTTTCCGAATAGTGGGGAAACGGGATATATCTTTCAAGGAAAACTGAAGTTTGAAGTAACACCAAGTATCAAACTCACTACAAGTGGGCTTTTCAATAGGTCGGAAGAGAACACCTATGGTGATTCGCTGCGCTTTTGGCCCGGTGCGGTTCCGGTGTCAAATTCAAACGCACGGAATATGTCCGTGCGACTCTCACATAATATCAACTCTGGGACTTTCTATACATTGACACTTGGGCAATTTCATCGTTTTGGTGAGTCGCATCAACCTGGAAAAGTGTGGGATCCGTTGGAAAAGACGTTTGGCGAAAACGCGTGGGATCCTGATAAATCCTTTGAGCAGAATCAGGAAGAAGGCAGGATCAGGAACCCGCCCCAACAAGCGTACAATGATACGACTTATTTCGTTGCAGGGGACAGTAATTCTTGGGGTGCCAGCAATGCAACAACCTCAATAATAAGAGCGGATTTCGCCAGCCAGGTTACAGCAAACCATCTGATCCAGACAGGTGTTGAGTTCTTGGGATACGATCTCTATAATCTCAGCACAACGAATTATGGCAGCTCCAATCTTTACATGGAGTACTATGATGTCCAACCTCAATCCTTGAGTATGTATCTCCAAGACAAGATGGAGTATGAAGGCATGATCGTCAACGCCGGTCTACGATATGACCTATATAATCCATCTGGCGTTTCACCCGCAGACCCGTTTGATCCACTCGAACTGAACGACGATGGCACAATCAAACTGGATAAAAGCACCTATAAAGTTGGACTACCGATCATCAAAGATCCTGTTGAGGCTTCCACGAAACACATGATCGCGCCACGTCTCGGCATCTCCTTCCCGGTTACAGACCGATCGAAGTTGCACTTCACGTATGGGCATTACTACCAAATTCCAAGAGGTGATGATCTCTACGAAAATCTCAGTTTTGATATGCGAGGCGCGATCCGAAGAAGAGGAAATCCTGACTTAGATCCAGAGAGGACGATCGCCTATGAAGTCGGTATCATACGGCAATTCACGGACGATTTAACGATTGACATTACTGGGTTCACCAAAGATATTGACAAACTCGTCAATAGTGTACATGTTGACATTACCAACGATTATAGCTACTTCCTTAATGGTGAATTCGAGGGTATGATCCACGGCATCTATGGTCGGGTTCAAGGATTTGAACTTACAATTCGCAAATGGCGCGCAGGCGGGAGCCCTGTCTCTGGGATGCTCAGTTATACCTATTCCGTCGCGAAAGGAAAGGGATCCAGTCGGAATCTGGGTTACCTCACCTATTACCGGCAGCAGCCTGACGTAACCGAGAGCCATCCGTTGGCATGGGATCAACGTCATATCTTGTCTGGACTTTTGGATATCCAATTGCCGTTTGATTCTTCTGTCAATCTTATTGGTAGATATGGCAGTGGTTTGCCCTACACGCCGAATCCGAGAGCACCTGTCAAGCCTGACATCAACTCGAAGCGTTACCCTCCGACCTATAACGTTGACGCACTTATCAGCAAACGGAGTCGGATTGGCGGGTTGACCTACACCTTGTTTGCGGACATTCGGAACATCTTCAATACCAAGAATCTGGATGATCTCCTTGATGCTGTGACCTATGACCGTTACGGTATCCCGCTCGACAGTCAGAAGCATTCACATCCGCTGTCTTGGAGCTCACCACGGTTGATTATGATGGGTGTGAGTTTGGATTTTTGGGGGAAAATAATGAATTGGGATCCTGAAAAACTTCGGGATGATTTCTTAGTTGTTGCTAAACTGGGAGGCATTGGAATGGCCCCTGGCGATATCGGTATTGATACTCTAACAATGCCGCATCTGCCACCACGCAATTTGCCAAAAGGAAAAATGGCAGTATACGTATTCTCCAACAAAGAATACGTTTTGAAGGTCGGCAAAGCAGGTTCGCGATCTCAGGCCCGATACACGAGTCAGCACTACAACCCCGGTTCAGCACGAAGCACTTTGGCGGCCTCAATGCTAAAAGATGAAAATGCTGTGCAGAGATACAGTCTGAATGAGCAAAATATATCTGACTGGATCAAGGAAAGCACGGACCGGACGAATTTCCTTCTTGATGCTAATATGGGTAAGTGGGTTCTCACCTTGTTGGAGGCATTTGTCCAGTGCCGTTTGCAGCCTCGCTATGAGGGTTTTGCCAGCTAATCCTAACATGTGACAATAGATATCTAAGTTGACACGATGGAGTTTGAGTGGGATCCTAACAAAGCAACAAGCAATTTTGCTAAACACAATATATCTTTTCACGAAGCATCAACTGTGTTTAGCGACCCACTGTCCCTTACATTTCCCGATCCAGATCGCCAGCGTGATGAGGCCAGATATATCACGATTGGTGAGTCAGTTCAAGGACAATTGCTTATTATCTCTCATACGGATCGCGGACAACGGATCCGAATTATTAGTGCTCGTAAAGTGACACGTCAGGAAAGGAGAATATACGAAAATGACTAATAAAAATGAACTTAACGACGAATTGCGTCCCGAATACGACGAAACACTGTTAAAAGATGGCGTTCGTGGAAAATATGCAAAGCAATATGCTGCTGGAACAAACATTGTGAGGCTTGATCCAGATGTTGCTGCCGCTTTCCCCAACGATGAGGCTGTTAACGAAGCTTTACGCTTCATATTAAAAGTCATGGATGACACAAAACACCTAGTCCGTCATTCTGGACGATAACGAATAGATTTTGGCTTGATTTCCCAACAAATTGCCGATACAACCTGATATAGTCATTCTATCTTAACGTGAGTTTGAAAAAAGTTTATGACTGAGAAAGCCTTGGTACATCGTTGATTTGCTGAAGGTCAGAGCCCTTCAGTGAAGGTTTGGTTTCCAACAGCTGATAGGCAATCAAAGCAGAGAATACATGGACGCAGAAGTTCTCATAACTTCTATGCCGGGTGTGTTCTAACTGCATCTGCAGTTTGAGTTCTTTGATCACCGATTCAACGAGCATCCGCTTTTTCAGCAACACCGCATCGGACACGGATACCTCCAACGGGTCCATGTT
>RKRR01000080.1 GCA_007571305.1 Candidatus Poribacteria bacterium
TGCCCGTGATGGAAGCGCAGATGGTGCGTACAGGGTAACGGCAACGTTTGTAGACTTTACAGGTAGACGCTTCACGCAAGAATTCCCACTCGTTTTAGATACGTTGTTTCCCACAGTTAAAGATGTCCAAGTGGCAACCGGATCCCAAACACCATTGATTGAAGATCGTACGATATATATCGCCGAACCTACTGTTCAGGTGACCGTTCTGTTTGATGAAACATCTAACGACGTTGATTTTGAAGCGACTTCTATATCATTGGTAGGTTCGGATGGAGTTGTTCCTATCACCACAGTTAATGATGGACAAACTGTTTTGACGGTCAGTTCCCAAGCATTGATGGAAGACGGTGAATACGTTCTCTCAATTACACCGCGAGATCGGGCTGGCAACGAGGGCGGTCTCATCTACCGTACATTCATTTACGACACAGAAGAACCTCGCATCACCACACCAGATCCGACAACACCGTTAGTGTTCAACCAACGACCCGTTACTTATATTGGTAGGGCCTTAAGTCAATTTCAGTTTGCGTTTACTGTTGAAGATGTAGGTCCAGCCGGCATATATGTAGAAAAGCAAACCGTTGAGGTGCTGGATGCCTCTGGGGTAAATATTCCAATTGCTCTGACCCATGATGAGTTGACAAGTCAGCTCTTTTTGGCACTTCCTTCCACGTTCCCTCGAGATGGCAGTGTGGATGGTGAATATACAGTAAAAATATCGCTCGTCGACAAAGCAGGAAATCGTTCGAATTCCGAATACACCGTCGTTTATGATTCTAAGGCACCTGAGTTAGGTGTTATCACAGTGAATGCCGATCCACCGATTGAGCTTGTTCCAAATCGTACTGCCGAGATCATAGAATCTATAAATAGTATCACCCTTCAGTTTGAAGAAGCGACGCGAATTAATTTTGCCAATACCCAGGTTACATTGATGGGCCCAGATCCATCTGGCGCAACTGATTCTGAATCTGGACTACCTATTGAATTTGAGTTCCCGCTTACAGTGGAAGATGATGGTGTATCTCAAATGACCATCAGTTTCTTAAACTTGGAACTGCTCGGGACGTATACCTTATCTGTCACACCGCAAGATGTAGCGGGTAATGCCGCAGCAGGTCCTACTGATTATAGATTCATTTTGGAAATACCACTTCCAAGTGTCGGTCCTGTTGTTATTGGTGGGATAGAAACAGACGCGAGTAGTGATGTTGTTTATGTCAACGCAGACAATATGATTATTGGAGCGTCCCTCCTTGACCCGACGGAGACAGGGTTGTCCTTCGCTAGTGCAGGATCGGATATCACCGTGATGGATTCTGCTAACACAGTCGTCCCAGGAACAACAGGTTCCGATGGAGAAAATCTCATCGTTTGGGAACCGATAACTCTCACATCTGATGGAACCACGGATGGAAGATACAGTGTCTACATCGCACCTGTTGATAGAGCTGGACGGCGTGGAAACACAGTTTATCGTGAGTTCATTTATGACACACAAGAGCCAGAGGTTATCGCGGCTGGGCCGATCAACTTAAGTCAACCCCTTTCCTATATTAGCCAGAGTTTAACACAACTCAACTTCACTATCGCGGATATCGGCCCTGCAGATATTGAACTATCGGAGCAGAAAGTCACCCTCCGAGATGCCAGTGGTGATTTAGTTCCGACACATCTGACTAACGATACTGAAAACCGACTCTTTCTCACATTGGATCAACCCTTACCGCTTGATGGCAGTATGGATGGGGAATACACCGTCCTTGTTGAGTTGGCGGATAAGGCAGGAAATCTGTACACGGTCGAACACTTGATTGTCTATGATACCCAAGCCCCCACATTGCTTAGTACGGTGCCAGCTGATGGTGACTTACTCACGGAGGATGTTACACAGATACAGGTAACCCTCAATGATGAGGGAGGCAGTGATATTGACTGGATAGGGACGACGGTGGTTTTGGTCAGCCCGACTGGCGAGCAAATATCCGGTGAACTCGTCAGTGACGGCGAAATGGAGTTAACTCTTACGACAAATCAGCTTGTTGATGATGGTCGATACATTATCCGTGTACAAGCTGTTGACCGCGCAGGTAACGGAGATGCCGTCGTTTTTGAGCGCAGCTTTCTCTTGTCAAGGCGATTGCCTGCTGTCGTTTCGACGGAACCCGTTACAGCACCAGCGGACGAAGCATTTACGAATGAGGAGCTTGAACAGATAGAAGTAACGCTCGAAACGGATGATGAGAATCATCTGTCAACACTTCGCTTGCTAACCTCTACCGATCAGGTTGTCACGGGGCAACTGGAGCGCGCAAATGATCGGTTAATCTATAACCTCGTCCGTCCACTCGCTACCGATGGGTCCGAAGATGGGGTTTATACCATTGAGTTCACGCCAATCAGTGCTTCTGGACGAAGCGGGACAGTTCAACGATTAACCTTTACCTACGACACACAGTCCCCGGAGATTGAGTCTGATGAAGCGATTAGTCTCATTGTTGCCCAACCTGAGGTGAGTAACTCTCTAACAGAGATTCACGTCAATCTTACTGATGAGACATCCGGAATTGATTGGGAAAATCTGGATGAGGAATGGTTAACCTTTGAACGTCTTTCACCAAATCCAGCCAAGATTTCGGGACGGGTCTCTGAGGATGGACAAGGCAACCTGACTTTTCGGCTTACTGTGCCGCTTGCAGACAACGGTTCTGCGGATGGTGAGTATCGAATTTCCCTTAACCCGGAGGACCGGGCAGGGAACGACGATGAACCTTATGAAAGGGTCTTCATCTACGATACCAGTCCACCGATGATTGATCCAAGCACGTTACTTATCAATGATACGCCCCTTCTTGTTGACATCAACGCGGAAAGCTACCCGACAGCGGTTTCCACAACTGGCGGTGTGGTCGTCCAGGCGAATATCTTTGACACAGGCTTAGGTGCAAACTTAGCGCAGTCAAAAATTACTGTGAGAAGCCCGGATGGCTCGAACATTTCAGGAAGTACGCAACAGAACGGCGTAGATACTCTCATTTTCAAATCCGATGGACTTACGATTCAAGGTGTTTATAGGGTCACAGTTACGAGTATTGGAAATGACTCTGAACTCCTTGGGTTCGCACCAACCGATTCGATGACCACCGAATTTTTGTATGAAACGACCGCCCCGACTGCTGCCATAACGAGTGATGGTGGTGAAACCGAACTCACCGATAAGGCATTGCCATTAGAAGGCACAGCCTCTGATCCAAGTGGCACACAGCGGGTCGGTGAAGGCGAAATTCAAGTCCCGGCATCTGGTGTATGGCTCGTTGAAATAGTCGGTACTGGACCCGATAAGCAACCTATAGACGCTGTTGCTGCCGTTGATGATAGCGATGCAGAGCAGGAACCGTGGAGCGTCTGGTCTATTGACTATCTGCCTACACGTTCTGGTGAATACGATTTGGATGTCCGGGTTACTGACAACGCGGGAAACTACGAGATTTACGACATTGGCAAGTATACTATGTCTGTGTCTCTTACCTTCCGAGGCACGACCTTTGGGTGGCCAAACCCACTCCGACTTTCAAAGCGGGATGTTGCCTTCTTCTCGTTTGATGTCAATGTACCACGCGGAGACACAATTGAACTCACACTGAGTATCTATGATTGGAGTGGTGACATGGTACTTTCACAAACGTATCCGGATGTTGTATCGGGACAACGAAATGATCAGTTGGTGAAATGGAATTTGGAGAATCAAGCGGGCACCCCTGTCGCACGAGGACTCTATGTCTTCCGATTGGAAGCTGTCAATGCGGCGGGAAATCGAGCGAACGTTGTCGGCAAAGTGCTGGTCGTGGAATAGTTTTAATCATCTACTCGTGCCTTTGGGTGTGTTGTATTGGAGACGAGTAGATGGTTAAGATGCGGGTTTTCGTTTCGCAAAGTCTTCTTTTAATTGATAACTCGCAACTATAAAAGAATGGACACTCTACTGGGAGACCATAGTTAAAAAATGAAAATAAACTGCTCACCTTTAACAAACTTATATAGGATAATCGGAAGCCTGCCCATTGTCCTGCAAGCCTCTATGGGAGGCCTGCGCAAATGGGAGGGTTTTTGCTTGGGCGTATCTTTCGTCCAGGGGACCTTAATTAAAAAAATCGCAATCGTGCTTCTCATGGTAACTACAGCTGTCCCAGGCGCACACGCAATTAGTATCCACGATGGAGCGGGAACAGCCGGTGCCGCTTTCCTAAAAATTGAAGGTGGGAGTCGGCCCGTTGGAATGGGTGGTGCCTTCGCTGGACTTGCTAACGACGTGAACACTATCTTTTGGAATCCAGCAGGGCTAACTGCTGTCCATGATCAGGAACTGACCGCAATGCAACATTTCTCGTTTGCGGACATTAACAATCAAACCATCGGATACGCACAGCGGATAGACCGACTCGTCTGGGGAGCAAGTTTCCTCGGAAGTTTCACTGAAATTGAACGCCGGGTGGGACCAACAGAGGACCCAGATAGTACTGTGACAGTCGGAGGCTTCGCTACAGGGCTGTCGCTCGCCTACCCGCTTGGCACGGCGATGTCAGTCGGTGGTACGGCAAAGATGATTTCGCAACAATTGGACATTCAGAATGCCTATGGTCTTGCCGCAGATGTTGGTGTGATCTTACGTTTGCTTGACAATCATCTCGGAATCGGGGTTGCTGTCCAAAATGCTGGGGTCTTAGATGGTGGAGAAAATCTGCCGATGGCACTCCGTGCAGGACTCGCTTATAGAACTTGGAAACAACCCGCGGCAGAAGGAGAGGAAGCAGTGCCGCCACGTGAAGTGTGGGCGTTCGTCGCAGACGCAAATCTTCCGCTCATTGATGCAAACCCGAGTTTTCACATCGGGGCAGAACGGTGGTTTTACGACAGCGTTGCTGCGCGTGTCGGATATCGGATCGGAATGAATGAGAATCCCAGTGATGGGTTAGCACTCGGTATTGGTGTACGACGTAGCGGCGAAGATGCGTTAGCGAACATTGACTTCCAGTTTGACTACGCTTTCGTACCAGACGCGTATGTAGGCAACGCGCATCGTGTTTCTTTCATCACACGCTTCTAATAGTTAACCCAGTAGGAGACCTTGGGTCTCCTGCGTCCGAAGAGGCACAACCTAACAGGTTATGCTACAAGGATGACAACTTGGGTTAGTTACCAATTAGGGTTTCAGTCGTTGGATGATTGCCTACCTGTTTTGGAGTTTTGCTAAAAACAAAATAGGGTTCTAATTTACATTAGAACCCTATTTTACTGATAACTGACAACTCTCACACACTCGCTTCAAGCATTCGCTCGATAGGCGTGCGGGCTTTATCGATAATTTCGGGACTCAGTGTAACTTCGTATTCACCGAGATCCGCGTTCTGATCGATTGCTTCCAGAATGTTCGCTATTTTACCTAAACTCACCTGTGCCATGTGTGAGCATCGGACTGAGCAGGCTGTCCAGAATTGAACTTCTGGAAACTCCTGTGCCAGGTTTGAGGTGAGTTCACACTCCGAAGCAACAAAGGCTCGCTCAAGTTGGTTCGCCGCGACCCGTTCCGCTATATCTTTCATAATCTGACTGGTACTGCCGTAGAAATCCGCTTCTTGTAAAACGTTTGGACGGCATTCCCAGTGGGCATATAGTTTGCGGCGCGGATGCCCTTTCGGAATTTCAAACGATTCACGGATTCCGAGCAGGTCATCAAGTGTAAATCTTTCGTGAACTTCGCAGACTGCACCGCGCGCTGTGTTGTCTTTGCCGGGATAGACGACATCTTTCTCGCCCTTCAATTCTTCCTCTAAATTCTGTGCGAAGAAGATATCGGGCACGAAGATCACTGTATCCCCTGGCATTGTTTTCGCGATGTGTGCTGCGTTCGCCGACGTGCAACAGATATCCGATTCTGCTTTCGCGTCGGCGTAGCTATTAACATAAATCATCACCGGCGCACCGGGATAAAGAGCTTTCAATTTCTTGACATCTTCGGCGTTGAAGTTATCTGCGAGCGAGCATCCTGCTGTTTTATCTGCGACCAGCACTGTTTTGCTGGGATTTAGAATTTTCGCTGTTTCTGCCATGAACGGTACGCCGTTAAAGATGAGATATGGTGCTTCGGTTTTTGCGGCGTACATGCTCAATCCGAGCGAATCGCCCTGTTCCTCTTTTTCAGAGAGTCCAAAAACCAGTGGCTCCATATAGTTGTGACCGAGCATCACAACATTGTGTTTCTGTTTCAGGGTTCGTATCTTGTGAATAGTCCTTGCATGGGCTTCTATATCGAGAAACGTTAAACTCGGATGATGACGGCTATATAATTCCTGTTTAACGTCCTCAAGACTCAGTTCTGTCGTACAATTCGGTGCATCTGTTGTGTCGGGAGTCTCTCCCTTAGAATGCATGACAGTCATTTTTTTGCACGCTCCAAATAGATCGCTGGAATAGCCATCAGCCATCAGCAAGAGGGGGTTCTCTTTAAACGAATGCCTCTTTACTGACTGCTGAAAGGGTTTTCTACGAAAACCCGTCCTGACTGCCGATTGCTATTAAGTAGCGACTCTTTTTTATTCGTTCCAATTAGGATACTCCCAAAATATTTTTTTGTCAAGAGATAACACACAAATGTTGAATTTATGTCATATTTTCTCTCTAAAGCGACAAAAGATCTGTGCCTCTGTTCTTATTGTATGCCTAATTTTGGGGTTAACACCAACTGCGGAGAGTATTTCAGTCAAATTAAGGGGAAAAATAGTTTTAGGCGGAATTCTTTCGGGTTTCGCCTGTGTGACTTATGCCCTTGTAACACGCGACAAGCGGGCAGCGGAGAAGTTGCAGCTTCAGCTTGGCCCGCCTGATCGTGCTATCCAGTTTGAACGCGGCTTTGACAGATGGCACGTCAACTATTACGGAGAGCAGTGCTATCTGTTTCGTAACAACCTGTTCATCGAAACTGTGCCCTGCACCAGTCTACAATCAGAAAAGCGAAACTATGAACGTCAGACACAAGTTCATCTCTTTGGGACTTGCACGTGTGCGTTCATTTCTCCGTTTTTTATTGATACACCTGTTTCAAGGAACCCCAAGTGGTTGCGGCTTTCCCTTTTGCGTCCACAGCGAGCCCCTCAACTTGTATCTTCCTGTCTTTATCGGTTGGAAGACGAACGTTTGCTTGATCTGCAGCCGTTGCTTTCACATTAGTGGTCACGAAAATTGCATCCAGCATCGTGGCATCTTCCCGTACTGCAATACGTAGGAGCGTTTCACCGGCTTTATCAAACTTCCATTCCCGGTCGAAGGTTCCACCATCTAACCAGTGATTGATGCGATCCCAATGCCATGCAGCACCTTGGCCAACGCCCCAGCGAAACTCAGTGTTCTGAGTTGCTTGCGCATCTTCGTCTGGGTCTGCAGGTTGCCATGTCACCCAAAAGGAATCACTGTTGCCATCCCAGGCGATAACGTGACCCCAGAGCGCGTACTTCCCAGGTTCCGGGATGTTAACGATAAAGTCCGCATGGCCTGCGCCACCACCGCCAGCAACGGGGGCCCCTTCCATCCAGATAAATTTTCCATCAGAGGCATCTTTCTCCTCATCAATAATCATCGGCTCTACAATTTCGTTTGCGAGTTCTGCTTCGAGGGCAATTTCCACCTCAGCACTAAGATCTACAATACCGCATAAAAACGCTGTCAGTATAATCAGTGAAAAAATTATTCCATCCTTCATCAAGACACTCCTTTCTCTTCTCTATAATATCGGGCGGATTTACTGATCCGCCCGCAGTCTATTAACTATCTATCCGCTTTGAGTCTGCCCCAGGTTGTAGTGAGTTTATCTTGCGGCTCGACAGGCGTTAAGGAATCTTCAGGAATTGGATCCCGCGGACTTACTTCCGCTTCATCTTCAGAGAGATTATCAGTAATATATATTACGTCCAGCATCGTTGCATCTTCCCGAACAGCGATACGCAACGTGGTGTCTCCAGCTGCTTCTATCTCCCATTCCCGTTCAAACGTGCCACCATCTAACCAATGATTGATCCGATCCCAGTGCCAGTCGCTGCCTTGACCAACACCCCAGCGGAACTCTGTGTTCTGAGTTGCTTGCGCATCTTCATCTGGATCGGCGGGTTGCCATGTCACCCAGAAAGAATCGCTATTGCCATCCCAGGCGATGACTTTGCCCCAGAGAGCGTAGGTGCCGGGTGCGGGGATAGGCAACGTGTATTCCGCCCAACCTTCACCACCGCCACCCGTGACAGGGGGACCTTCCATCCATATAAACTGTCCTCCGGAAGCATCAGCATCGTCACCGACGACCATTGGTGCTTCAATCACATCCGCCATCTCTGCCTCTATCGCACGTTCATAGCCGTAACTGGTACCGCTTGTGAGCAGTGAACCAAACATGAAGAGCATGCCTAACATTAACGTTTTGAAACGCATAAAATATCTCCTTTTTTTCGAACTATCGGCTGTCAGTTGTCAGCAGTTGGTAAGGCGTTGTTCTTGCTGATGACTGACAGTTATTTTACTGCGGGGCTCGAATTTTGCCCCATTGCTGAATCTGTAATGTTGAGGGTTCTATAGGTAGGACATCTGGACTTCCACTGAACCATTTCGGTTGTGCCGCCCATGCCCCGTTGTTAATCAATTCACGTCGTTGGGTTCCATCGGTATGCATCAGGTGGATAACCCATCTGCCATCCTTCTCAAATTGAAAAGCAAGCGTTTTGCCATTCGGTGACCAAGCAGGAACTGCCTCATCAGTTGGTGTGTTAGTGAGTGCTTGTTTGTTCCCACCATCAATTGCGTCCATAAGGTACAAGTCGAAATCAGCGAGATCTAATTCTCTATGCATAGACGCATATACAATCCGTATGCCATCGGGGGACCAAGCGGGATAGGTATCCATCAACGGTTGATGTGTCAATCGCCGTTCCACCCGACTGCCTACATCAATCACGTAAATATCCCAGTTAAGTTCCCGTTTTGAGTGGAAAACTAAGGTATTTCCATCGGGTGCCCACGAAGGGGCTTCATCTTCAAATGGATTTTCGGTGAGGTGGGTCACCTCGCCGTTATCGAGATGGAACAAGTAAATGTTGAAATGCCCATCTCGGTTTGACGTGAAAGCAAGGCACTTACCATCAGGGGACCAAGCGGGAGCCTTATCGGTCGCCGGGTGATGTGTTAAACGTCGCTGATTGGTTCCATCAGCCTGCATCACATAAATTTCATGGTTCCCATCGCGCCGGGAAAAAAAAGCGATTTGAGCACCATCAGGTGCCCATGTCGGATAATAATCCGCAGCCGGATTGTGTGTGAGATTCACCGGTCGCTTGCCGGTCGTATCTGTCAGATAAATTTCCCAATTACCGCTTACGTCCGAAGCAAAAGCGATGGTCACCGGTGGGTGCGATTGGCACAAAGCACTACCGATTAAAAGGGCAAACATCACAAGAGCACTGCTCTGATATGCTAACAGAATTCGCATTTTTTGTCTATGTTGTTTTTTATTCACTGGAAGAAAATATTAGAATTTCCCGTCGCGCGCCTCGAAATGAGTCGGTTTTCGGAGTGTTGTGCCACCTATCCGAACCCATTCTGCCACCCACTCGATCATCTGTTCCAAGCAAACACGCGGGTATCCAAACAGTCGATGACACCGAGAGGCATTACTTAGCAGTGCTGTCTCTGCCTCTTCACCCTCGAATCGGGGCGGTTTGTTGAAAAGCACGCCGAAACGTCCGGCGAGATATCGGATAGAAACAGTCTCAGGTCCTGTCACATTGAGAATCAATGGTGGGCTTTGGCAGTGTGCGAAAGTTCGCAAAACCACGGCGTTGGCATCTCCTTGCCATATCACGTTCACATTGCCCATTTCAAGTGGAATTGGTTGTTCTGTGTGAACTTTTTCGGCGATATCCAGCAGTATCCCGTAGCGGAGGTCGATCGCGTAATTTAAACGCAAAATCACCATCGGTGTACCAAATTGCGATGAAAAGTAGGTACAGATACGTTCACGACTCAGGCACGATTGCGCATATTCACCTGTTGGAGCAAGTGGTGACGATTCTGTCGCACCACCATGGGAGACTGGAGTCAGTGGGTAGACGTTTCCTGTTGAAAAAACAACCAATTGAGAATCTCTAAATCTGTCTGCTACGCGTCCTGGCATGTGACTATTCATCGCCCAAGTGAGACTTTCATTATCTGTGGAGCCGAATTTCCGACCTGCCATCAAAATCACATTTTGAATGTTAGGCAGGTTTTGCAAACATTCTTCCGATAGCAAATCCGCGGCAATCGTTTCAATGTCGGCTTCGTGTAGACCTTCTCGGACACCCTGTGTCGAAAAACGGGACACGCCGATGACTTTTTTGGTTATCCCTGCGAGATCTATTGCGCGTTTCGCTTGTTTCGCGAGCGTCGGTCCCATCTTCCCACCAACACCAAGAATGAGGATATCCCCGTCCAGTGCCATCATCGACGCTATCACTTCGTCTGTCGGTTCAGATAGATATGATTCTAATTGGATTTCTGTTTTTATCAAGATCGGTCAAAAACTTAGTGGCGATTGCAGAGTCTTCGTCGCCTGTCTCTAAAATAGGTGTGTTTATGGACAGGCTCTGAAACCTGCCCATAACTTTCTAATACTCAGCCTTAATTGCTGCCCACGTAGTACTCAATTTTTCCGCAGGATCGACGGCAAATAGAACACCATCGTTCATGTCGGCATTAATTTCATCCTCACTTAGTGCGCGTGTGTAGAAGGCAAACTCATCAATAAACCCGTTGAGGTATTGAATATCCGCTTCATTGTCTTTACCGAGAACGATGGCACCCGTTGGTGATGCAAAGATCGAGATTTTTCCACTCCAAGATTCTTCGCCGACCACTTTACCATTGAGGTAAGATTTCTGAACCTTGCCGTCATAAGTGCCAGCAATATGCACCCACTTCTTCGTCGGTAGGACTGGAATGGGTGTGCGATGTTCTGTATTTTTGGTGTCGTAGATGTAAAACACCATGTCTGCAGTTCCTTCAATGAAGGTTTCGGCGGGCCACGCCCCTGCAGCATTCAATGCTTCCCAGATTTGCTGTGTGGCACCGGTCCCTGCATTAATCATTACCCAATGTTCTACGGTCATTGCTGTCAACTCAGTATCGGTGAGACCGGGTACTTCTGGTGGACTTTTCACAGCACTTTTCGCGCCATCGAACTCCATTGCTCCACCGAGTTTGCCCTCTTTACTCCATTCCGCACCGTCGACTTCACCGTCAAACCCGTTATCAGCGTTGTCCGTAACCTCTTTTCCATCATCTTCGTCGAAGGAGTAGTAGAGTATCAGGTCGGGGTCGTTCCGAATTGCTTCAACGTTCATAGAAAGCACGAAAATCGCGCCTAAGGCTAACCAAAATAACAACGTTCTCATGATGACCTCCTTGTCCGTATATCAGCAGAAGGGCTGATGCCTAAGCCTCAGCCCTTCGGAAACTTAGCACAAAATTGAGTGATTCGTTTATAGATTATCTGTTCGACTTAATGTTCGCCCAAGTCGTGGCGAGTTTCCCCTGCGGCTCTACCGGTGTCGGACCTTGATCCATGATCGCTTGAATCTCGTCTGCTGATAGAGCACGGTTCCAAAGTAGAACCTCGTCAACGCTCCCAGTCCACGCTTCACCGCCCCAAGTGCCGATCGTCACCGCGCTCGTATTTTCGGCAGGAGCAACAGGATTTCCGGATTCCTCTGAATACGTTACCTCGCCATCTACATAAATCTCCACTAAGCCGTTGCTATCGTCTGTGTGGGTATAGGCAAGGTGATACCATTTCCCTGTCTCCAGTTCTGTTTCGTTATCGTTGATGTCTTTGAATCCACCGGCTGCACCGTTGGTCCAGACTTTGATACCGTTTGCTGGATTCATACCGAACCCGAACCCGATATGCCGAGTCGCACCGCTTTGCCGAGTACCAAAGATAATGGCATGTGCTCCCGGCAATCTGTCCAACTGAACCCAAGCAGCTTGTGTAATTGCTCCCTCAAGATGAAAGGCAGCATCGTCTTCGATGAGGACGTGATCTGCAGCTGCCCCAAATTGAAGTGCCTTGCCCAACTGCCCGTCAATCCATTTGGCACCGCCCTTTACTTCGCCTTCAAAACCGTTTGGGGATAGGTCCTGCGTTACGGTTCCAGAACCTTCATCGAGAGGCATGTATAGAACAAGTCCCTCCATTAAGTCAGCATGCGAAAATGTTACACAAATGAGCAAACAGAGGGAGGTTATTAAGAGAATTTTCATTGAGTCTCCTTCGCTGAAAAGTGAAAATAGCTTAACGTTATGTGAGATACAAAAAGCAGAAAACAGCAGGTGCCCTTTTCTACTTGAGCTACATTCTAACAGATTTTCGTTTTTGTCTCAAGATACAAAATTTTGTACCGTAAATCAGAGTGGGCAGGTGCTAAGGTGATATAGATTTCGCGCAACGGAAGCCGAGGGCACCAATGCCAGCGTATGCTGGACTTGTTCCGTGGCGGTTCGCCGCGCGTAGCCATTCAGGGTTACTGTTCCACCCGCCTCCCCGGATGACGCGAAAGTCCGCAATATTCTCGAAACCGTTGACGATCTCTTCGATATTATTCGCACCTGCTGTGGGATTCCTACGTGGAGAGTTGGCGTAGAAGTCAACCTCATATCCGTCGAGACACCATTCCCACACATTTCCAGCGATGTCATATATACCATAATCGTTTGGGAGATAATCGCCGACAGGGGTTGTCTCGCCGAGATGCTTACCGTAGTTTGCTCTGTTGAGATTAATACCGTTACCCCACGGATACTGCTTTTTGTCTAATCCACCGCGTGCGGCTTTCTCCCATTCTGCTTCTGTTGGTAAACGTTTGTCTATCCACACTGCATAAGCCATCGCCGCATACCAACTCACATAGCGGACAGGGTGATCGCGTTCACCGAGAGGATGGTTATTCCCGTTCCAATCTTTCAGGTAACTGCCATCGTGAAACTTTGCATGAATACGATCTTTTTGCCATCCCGGATTCGCGAGAACGAAATCCTTAAATTCTCCGTTGGTTACCTCGTTTGCGTCTATATAGAACGCATTAAGGTAGACAGTGTGCACGGGTTGTTCATCAGCATCAGCACCACCATCGTTACTCCCCATCTTAAACTCACCTTCTGGAATCAGGACCATCCCATCTGGGGGAATGGGTTCGGGTTCAAGGAGAGGTTCCTGTTCAGTTTCAAGGGCTGGTTCAGTCGTGCCTGGCTTCGGTATTGCGACAGTGTAAGTAAGCGTTTGCGCGCCGTCCTCCCAAGTAATTGTCAGTGCAAGTGGACCCGGGCTGAAAGGTCCTGATATTGTGATCGTTGTTCCTGCTCTTTTAACAATACCTACGTTCACTGAAACGTTTCCGGGAATATCGCTAAAGATAACAGTAATAATTCCGTTGACATCGATAGTACTTCCATCTGCGGGTGCTGCACTCACCAATCCAACTAATGTAATTTCCTCGTCAGTTTCACGCGTTCCACAACTCACAATATAAACAATAGACAGATACACAAGGACAATGCTGAGCAGTCCGAATAAGATTTTCATTTTTTCTTAATTGATGGGAACCTGGTTAATAGACTTCCAAGTAGTTGTCGGTCTCCCACTGACTGACGCTCCAGTGATAGTTGCGCCATTCCTCGCGTTTGACCTGAGTATAGTAATCAGCATATTCCATTCCGAGTGCGTTCTTGATTGTTTCATCTTTTTCAAGGGCATCTACCGCTTCGCCGAGTGTCGCAGGTAGGGAACCGATACCCCGTTGTTGTAATTCGTCCTCTGGCACCTCATAAAGGTTATCCTCGTTCTGTGCCCCCGGATCAATCTGATTTTCGATACCGTCCAGACCCGCGGCAAGGAGGACTGTCGCTGCGAGATAAGGATTTGCCGCGCCATCGCCTAATCGGTTCTCAATCCGTCCGGGTGCGGGGATCCGAATCATCTGTGTCCGATTGTTCGCCCCGTAGGTGACGTAAACCGGTGCCCACGATGAACCGGAACGCGGTGGTCTGCGAACTAAACGTTTATAACTGTTCACGAGCGGATTCGTAACCGCTGTTACTGCTTGAGCATGTTTCAGGATACCGCCTGTGAACCAGTAAGCAAATTGAGACAAGCCGTTTCTATCATTCGTATCCAAGAATAGGTTTGTTTGATTTCCCTCATCCCAGAGGCTCATGTGGAAGTGGGCACCGTTGCCTGTCAAATTGGTGAAGGGTTTCGGCATAAACGTTGCCAGCAGTCCACGTTCCTCCGCGAGCGTTTTGACCATCCACTTGAAGAAGGTATGCCGATCTGCTGTCGTAAGTGCGTCCGAATAGGTCCAGTTCGCCTCGAATTGACAAGTTCCATCTTCATGATCATTTGCGTAAGGTTCCCATTCCAATTCTTGCATGTATTTAATCAGAGTCGTCATTGTATCAAGGTTACGATGTAGTGCCCTGAGATCGTAGCAAGGCTTATCCAACGTATCGAGTTTATCCCATGGAGCATAGGAGCCGGTCTCATCCTGTTTTAACAGCATGAATTCCGCCTCGATGCCTACATTAAAAATGTAACCTTTTTCGCTCGCTTTCTTCAATTGACGGCGCAGAATGGTTCGCGGACAGTAGTGCCACGCTTCGCCTTCAACATACATGTCTCCTGCTACCCATGCAATGTTTTTCCGCCACGGCACAATTGTCAGCGAGTTGAAGTCGGGGATACTTGCCATCTCTGGGTCGTGTGGGTATTGTCCGATTTCGCCTGCAGCGAATCCGCCGAAACCCGCCCCTTCTTCTGCCATATCTTCAAGGTGTGTCGATGGAATAACCTTTGCCTTCGGGGCACCACTCATCTCTACGAAAGAGCAGAGAAAAAATTCAATATTCTTCTCTTCAACGAAACGTTTGACTTCATCTCGATTCATGAGATTGTTCTCCAATGGTTCGCACCTCGAAAAATAAATGATCCCAAAAAAAGTCGATTTTATTAAGGTGCAATGCGGCTGATGTCCTTTGTATGAGAAAATGCTATTCATAAAGTGTCCAAACGTGGTAGTATTCATTATAATTGAAC
The DNA here is from genome assembly GCA_007571305.1 of Candidatus Poribacteria bacterium. Lineage (GTDB taxonomy): Bacteria > Poribacteria > WGA-4E > WGA-4E > WGA-3G > WGA-3G. Next base: position 15,167 of record RKRR01000080.1, read on the forward strand.
TCCCACAAATTTCAAGCAGGACTTATGCAAGTTTGACAATAACACGGTCTCTGAGCGGGCGATCCGACAGAAAACACACGGTTCCCTGACACACCCTCACAGGTTATGCTACAAAAGAGCAGCCTGCGTAAGTGCTAAAGATTGATCTTTTACCAGCAAGTTATAGAAACCTACCCAGTTCCATGAAAATGAGATAAAAGGAAAATGATGATATTCTTTTCTCGCTTCTACACACTTCTGCATAAAAGAGAAGCACTTTTAATTGGTGCACTGATTGTCGTCTATCTACTACCGATATGGTTGTTCCCCTATTTCCCAACACAAGACGGAGTGAGCCACGTTTATAACTCACAGATTTTGACTGAGTACAACAACTCAGAATATCAGTTTCGCGACTATTATGAGATTAACTGGTATCCTTTCCCGAACTGGCTTTCCCACTTTTCGTTAGCGGTGTTGATGCTCGTCTTTTCCCCGCTTGTTGCTGAGAAAATATTTCTGAGTCTCTATGTCATCTTATTCCCTCTCGCAATCCGTTATTTTCTTGATGCTGTTCAACAGGGACGGCATCCTCTCGTGATACTCAGTTTTACTTTTATCTACAATTATCTTTTTCTCATGGGCTTCTACAATTTTGCTATCAGTGTGCCACTCTTTTTCCTTGCACTCGGTTACTGGTGGAAATACAAAGATGAAATGCGTAGAACCCGGATTATTTTACTCAACCTGCTTGTGGTTATTACCTATTTTTCGCACCTTATTTCATACGCTTTCATCCTTTTCTCTATCGCCTTTCTGGCACTGTTCCATTTCAGACGGGACCTCAAGCAGATCTTGGTTACAGGATGTTATCTGCTACCTGCAGCTGTACTCATCCTTGTCTACCTTCCCACCTCTGATCTCCTTGCAGGGGAGCCTCCCGAATTTGGAATTGGAAGGCTCGGAGAGTTATTCAATAACTTGCTCGGTATGCACGTGCTTGTTGCTTACGCGGATCCTCCGAATTGGATTTCCACTTCTGTCTCTGTTCTCTTATTCTTTTTTGCTGCCGGAACAATCTGGCAAAATAAGAAAGACCCCGAAAAAAGTCTTCTTGGACAAAGGGCATTTCTTTGCCTTGCTGGTGTGCTTTTCGGACTCTATTTTATCTTACCAAACGCTATAGGTCCCGGAGGGTGGGTTAATGACAGGCTCGCTATTTTGGCGGTCCTTACCATGTTTGCCTGGTTTCGTATCCCTGATCTGCTTTCATGGAGACGCGTATTCACAGGGATAGTTGTGCTTCTTACGTTCCTTAACATCCTCTACGTTGGCGTTCTCTTCAAGAATCTCAACGCCGAAATACGCGAGTTTAACGCTTTTGTAGAGCGTATTGGAAAGAATAAAGTCATTCTTCCACTGCACTTTGATCCGAGGGGCAGTTCTAAACGTGTTGGTATCTTTGTCAACGCCGCTAATTACTACTGCCTTGACAATGGATGCATCAACCTTGGCAACTATGAAATACAGTTCGATTACTTCCCAATCCGATTCAATGCCGATTTTGAGACTCCATTGGAGGAAAAGGAGTGGGTGCAGGTCGTGCACTGGCAGCCCGAAAGGATTGATCTCTGCGGCTATGCTGATAATGTAGATTATCTATTGCTGTGGGACATTCCAGACGAACCTATTGTCGCCGAGGCAATTGCGGCATGTTATACACTGGTCGCAGCTGAGGGGAAATTGAAACTTTTTAAGGGAAAGCGGTAACAGTTGTCTGAATTAGATGTACCGAAGAACAAATTACTTCAATACTCGCCGCTGAGCGTAATCGTCCCGATGGTATGCGTATAGTTAAGAAAATCGAGCAGTGGGTCTGCCACATTCGTACGGTTTTGGGTAACCTGATAATCGGCATTGAGTGTTAGGTAAGGATTAAATTGCCAGTTTAACTGCACATTCGCGCCTATCTGTGTATCCCTACGGTTTGGAGCATTTTCCTGTATTAATCCAGTCTCGTCCAATGTCTGTCTACCTTCAAACTGCACCCACAGTCTGGAAAGTCTAAGCCGTATCCACCGTCCCGTCTCAAGTCGAAAAAAAGAGCTCGCTGCTACCTCGGTACTGACGAAGTTAAAGAAATTGACATTGGAACGGTTCAAAAATAGGTTAACCTCTTCCTGAAACACAAACTTATCCATTGCTACTTGTATGAGTTTAGCAGAGCCGATGTGTCGCCAATCGTTTCGACGTTCATCGTCGTCAAGTCCTGTTATACCTAAGATGAGATTGTTCAGATTGGTTTGGTAGTTACTCTGCTCTATCCCGTATTCCAATTTACCAAGGATCTGTTTAAAAATCCCAAATTGCAAATGGGCTGTCATTTTATGATTGGTAGAGCCGACAAGTAGGAAATCCTCTCTTCGCGAGTCTTCATCGTCAAATCGGTGGAAGCGTAGATTATATTCCAGGATGCGCCCGAAGCGAAGACCGAGTTGTCGGTCGGTGTTGTTATAGACATTTGAAGTTCGCACGAAACGTTGCAGTTGGTGGGAGGCGACGAGAGGTGGCAGATTTGCAGTGGGTTGGAAACTAAATTCTGTTAGGAATATATCGCTGAACGCATCGAATTCGTTGAGTTTTCCGTCAGCACCCGTGTAGTTTTCAACTTGTGGAGCGTATTGCAATTTGACCCGAAGTTTGTCTGTTACCGGTAAATCCCCGAGCAGATTAACACCGAATCGGTTAATCATACCTTCGAGTTGTGGGTCTTCCTGACCGGCGAGACCGCTGGTGTAAGGATCTACACTCAGCCCGAGCTCAATGTGGTTGTTAAATGTATTGGAGAAATGGGACTCAATTGTAAATTCTGCGGGATCAGAAGTTTCAGATTTTCTTTCGAGAAGGCTCTGTCCGAATTCGCTCTGAAGTTGTGCAGAGGCATTAAAACTCCCTACAAATTGCGTAGAAATAATCAGGCATATCCAGAAAAGGTGGGATATTTTTTTCACACACTGGCTCCAATTCTATGACAGGCTACAAACACACTAACGCTACGGGATTCATTTTTAATTCCGTGCGGATGTAATATGTAACTTTTGGTCTATTCGATCATTCCGTCCTGTGGGCTTGAGGCAATCGCGTAAAGTTTCCGAGGGATACGTCCAGCCAAAAACGCCGCTCTACCCGCCTCAACTGCTTTTTTCATCGCCTCTGCCATCAGCACCGGACGGTGGGCTTTGGCTACTGCTGTGTTAAGCAGAACACCATCACAGCCTAACTCCATCGCTATGGCTGCATCCGATGCCGTACCAACGCCGGCATCTACAATGAGCGGCACTTGCACAAGGTCTCGGATAATTTGGATATTATACGGATTACGGATCCCCATTCCTGAGCCGATCGGGGCACCTAATGGCATCACTGCCGCACAACCGATGTCTTCTAATTTTTTACAGGTAATCGGATCGTCGTTACAGTAGGGGAGCACAGTAAAGCCATCTTTGACGAGCGATTCTGCAGCACTCAGCAGCTGCTCTACATCCGGAAATAGGGTCTCTTCGTCCCCGATAACTTCAAGTTTGATGAGCGATGTTTCAAGGGCCTCTCTCGCGAGATTCGCTGTTAGAATTGCGTCTTTTGCTGTGAAACAACCCGCGGTGTTTGGAAGGATGGTTATACCCCGTTCGCGTAGAAGGGCAAATAGGTTTTCATTGGATGTATCCGTAAATTTCACGCGACGCATCGACACCGTTGCGATTTCGGCACTACTCGCAGCGATGGCCTCCGTCATTATGTGAAAATTCGGATAGCCTGCCGTTCCGATAAGCAGTCTTGATGTATATATCTGGTCAGCAATTTTAAAGTCTTTCATTTCTTGTTTTTTGAGTACCAAGCCTGTTTTTTGATAGGGTGTTATACGTCTCTGGGTTTCCAATTGAGTATAACACCTTCAACACCTCTTTATCAAGTCAGGACTTACGCAATTTTGACCACCTGACGTTTTGTGAGAGGAAGAATCCCTAAAAAACACAGGTGTTCTCGTAGCACAACCTAACAGGTTATGCTACAAAAGAACAATATGCGTAAGTCCTACAAGTGTTAAACCCGTATCCGCATTTCCGTGCTGGTATGGTATGTGGTGGTGTTATCCACCTTGAACGGCGCGAATAATCTCGACTTCGCTGTTCTCGCGCAGTTCCAGGGATTGCCATGCCGTTTTTGGGATTACCTCCCGATCCACGGCGACTGCGATGCCCGACTGCGTTGGATTCAGTTCTAAAGCGATGAGCAGATCGTGGACATTTAAATTCGGACGAACCGTTTTTTCCTCGCCGTTAACGCGTATTTTCATGTTTTTCACGTACGGTTACCGCACACGGAGTGTGCTTACTACCTTAAAAATCTTTCTAACCGAAACCGGACGATTGTCTCTGAAGTCTCACCAGTCAAAATCAGTTTGGCGATCTCGTAAGCTGTGATGGGTGTGAGCAAGATGCCGTTACGATAATGTCCCGTGGCGTATATCAGGCTCTCAACGGGTGTTTCGCCAAGTATAGGAGCATTATCTCTGCTACCGGGACGTAAACCTGTCCATGTTTCCAGGAGTGGAAGTTCATAAACACCCGGCACCGCTTCCCATGCTCCACGGAGTAGTTCGAACATTCCTCCAGCGGTCAAGCGCGTGTCAAATCCCATCTCCTCGCTTGTGGCACCGACGATGAGCCTACCATCGGTTCTCGGTACCAAATATACCGATGTCGGATACCTTGCTCTGACAGTGCGGATGACGTTTTTAACTGTGATGCCGGCTTCCATTTGCAACGCCAGCATCTGTCCTTTCACGGGGCGCACCGGCGGGCGAAGGTCATCTGGAAGTCCCTGAATTTGGGCAGATTCACATCCTGCCGACAACACGATAACATCCCCATTGTGTTTCTCACCTGCTAGCGTCTTTATTCCAGTCGCGATCCCATTTTCGATATGGATGGCTTCGACCGCGTTATTTTCATGCAATGCACCGCCGCATTTCTGATAGGCGCGCTGCAGTGCTTTTACCATCAGTCGGTTATCTACCTGATGATCGCTCTCGCAGCGGATCGCGGCAGTCAGGCGAGGCGAAAGGGCGGGTTCAATTGCACGCGCCGCTCGTCCTGTCAACCATTCAACATCCAGCCCTAAATTTTGTTGTGAGGTGTAAAGATGCCGAAGTTGGTGTGTGTCATCCGGCTCTAACCCGACAATGAGAGTGCCTTCCATCCGATACCCGATAGGCATCCCGGCATCTGCCTCTAATTCCGCGACCCATTGCGGATAGCGTGCTAAGCTTTGGCACCCCAATTTCAACAGTTCGGGCTCTTCGGTGTGTGCTTCGGCGAGTGGGGCAAGCATTCCAGCAGCTGCCCAAGAGGCAGCGCGTCCGGCTTCATCTCGTTCGTAGATACTAACGGAGGTGCCCGCTTTCGCCAATTGCCACCCGAGACCGAGACCAATCACACCACCACCGATGATGATAATCTTTTTGTTCTTCATTAACGCTGTAGGATAAAACTGTTATTCTTCCAACACATTGATGAGCATTGGTATCTGTTCCTTAACAAAAAAAAGCCATCTTCCATTTTGGATATGGGAAACATGCCCGTCCGCCAGTGGCTCTATTCGCAGCCGTGGCAACACCAAAAAGAAGCGGCTTTGATAGATATCAGTTTTCAGTCTCCACTTTACAGTTAGGAGGTTCCGTTTAGAATACACCTTTTGTAACTGATCGCTGACAACTATTCTCGCATATTTCCCTACGCTGGTATGATCCAGATCAGGTTCAATGGGTGTTTTCTCAGCTCTCAAGCAGATAAGAGCACCCCACAATATCACTCCACTATTTTACCATATTCTTCGTTTTTAAAGCAAACAGGACTTACGGGTGTGTAAATATTTTGTCATGCTCCTCATGCGGCATTTGCGTGTTTCCTCCAAAAAGCGTCCCAGGTGCCATTCTTTAATAAACATCGCCAGAACAA
>RKRR01000099.1 GCA_007571305.1 Candidatus Poribacteria bacterium
ATATTTGACAAACTCATGTTATGCTAATATGATAGCATATCTCAACGGGCGTATTCAAAAGTAATCACAGAAGGAAAACATACATGGCACAAGAATGGCAGTCCACAGCGTTAGAAATTGATGAAACCGAAGATCTCATAGAGGTCTGCTATCAGAACGGCTGGACAGATGGACTCCCCGTCGTTCCACCGACACCTGAACGCGTCGAACGCATGCTCAGCGGAACAGATAGAGATCCGGATGAACTCATCGCAGTGGTTCCACCAAAATGGGGAAGAGCCACCGTCGAAAAGGTTGCAATTAACGCTGTTATGGCAGGATGCAAACCTGAATATCTGCCGCTTATTCTCACTGCGGTAGAGGGGATGACAACCGATCAGTTTAACCTCCACGGCGTTCAGGTTACAACTTCACACGTAGGACCGATGCTTGTCGTGAACGGACCTATCCGAAAGCAGTTGGAAATCAACGACGGATTCAATCTCTTTGGGCAAGGATGGCGAGCGAATGCAACGATCGGGCGCGCTCTACGACTCATCTGTACGAACATCGGTGGAGCATTGCCCGGCGAACTCGACCGAGCGGCATTCGGACATGCTGGAAAATATACCTGCTGTATCGCTGAAAAAGAGGAAGAAAGCCCCTGGGATGCCTTTCATGTTGAGCTGGGTTTCAAAACGGACGACAGCACTGTCACTGTCTTTGCGGCGGCAGGTCCCCAAACCGTCAACGACCACGGTAATAATACCGCAGAAGGCATCCTCAACACGATTGCACAGAACATCACCGCTCCCGGCAACAGCAGCGGCCAGACACTACTCGTCATAGGCGTTGAACACGCAAAAACGATATCAGAAGACGGGTTCAACAAAACCGATATCCGGCGATACATCGCCGATGCTACAAAGAGTTACTCGGCAGAGGATCTCCTGCTGATGGTAGCAGGTGGACCAGCAGGAAGATGGACTATTGTCGTCCCTGGATGGGGTTCACCGACTTCTCGTTCTGTCACACTACGGGTATAAATCCAAGTTAGAATTGACCTCTTGACTGCGACTTCCTTCGGCAAGTTCGGCCGAAATTCTTTGCCAAAGATTTTCTTGCAAATCGGAGGAAAATATGGTATCCTTATATTAAAGAAGACATTGAGAAACCCAAACTTGTTTTCTGACGTTAGAGTATAAGGAATAGATACGATGGACACAAGAACGCTGTCTTTACCGATCAGCACACTCGACTACAAGCAACCCGCTACCGTGCCAGTCGGCTCCCCTGTTTCTGTCGTCATTGATATGATGCAAGACGAGGGGCGAGGCTGTGTTCTCGTCGTTGATGCGGATGAACAATTAGTCGGAATCATCACCGAACGGGATCTACTCCAGCATGTGAGCGGTCAGCGCGCTGCACCGGCGGAATTTAAGGTCGAACAGATAATGACAGCGGATCCAGAGACACTACGCGCCAGCGACCCTATTGCCTTCGCAGTCAACCTGATGCATCTTGGTCACTTCCGGCACCTGCCTCTCTGTGTTTGGGACGACCAAGGGGAGGCATACCCCATCGGAATAATTTCAACCCGCGATATCTTAGAACACATCGCGATATTTATAGAAAGTCAGGAGTAGGAGGCGTAACCATGCTATATGATTTGGCGATTGATGAAGAATTAGAGCAGATGGACGAAGACGCTGCGTTAAAAGCATGGAACGCGCAAGAGATTCAGGTTTCGCTAAAAGATTTGATGCGCCCCATCATTCAGATTGACATCAACTCCAGCACGAATGAGGCTATTGACCTACTCCTCGCTCATGAAATCGGCGCAGCACCTGTTGTTGAAAACGGTTATCTCCGCGGGATATTTAGTGAACGAGATGTCCTTAACAAAATTCTCAACACACAAGTCGGAGACTTGGACACTATTGGCGTTACAGAATTCATGATCGCAGATCCGCAGACAGCACAATCCGAAGATACGCTTAACACCGCCATTCTCTACATGGCACGAGGCGGTTACCGACACGTGCCTATCGTCGATACGGAAAATCGTCCGATTGGTATGGTATCTATTCGTGATGTCATCTCTTGTCTCGTCGAGGAGTTTCTCCAAGAGGTCTTAACGCTCCCACCCAAACCGGTTCGCGATGCGCTGAAAGCCAGAGAGGGTGCCTAAATGCCTCTAAATTTCTATATATCTGAAGTGCGGTCGCCAAATATGCACCTATTTTCTTATCTTTTGTAGGTACACTTCCCTAATACGCACCTATTATAAAAAAGGACAATTGCGATGCGCAAGTTAGTAGAGCAAATCGAGGAAGCGACAATCCTATTTGCTGGCGACTCCGGCGATGGGTCGCAGACCATTGGCGCACAAATGACCGAAACCACCGCCCTCATTGGGAACGATGTCGCCACGCTACCCGATTATCCCGCTGAAATCCGCGCACCCGCCGGATCATTAGCTGGCGTGTCCGGGTTCCAACTCCATTTCTCAAGCGAACAAATTCACACCCCTGGAGATCTTTGCGATGTCCTCGTCGCGATGAACCCCGCAGTTTTAAAGGTACACCTCAACAAACTCAAACCTAACGGCATCCTGATTGTAAATATAGACAATTTCGCGCGCCGTAATCTACGCCTGGCGGGCTATGAAGAAGATCCACTTGAAGACGATAAACTTACGAAATATCAAGTTTTCCGCGTCGAATTAACACAACTCACCCGAAAATCACTCGAAACAACACAATTAAGCGTCCGAGAAATCGACAGATGTAAAAACTTTTTTGCACTCGGCATGATCCTCTGGCTCTACAATCGTCCGATGGAATACACGATGAAATGGATCAAGGCGAAGTTCGCAAAAAAACCGCAGTACATAGAATCCAATATTCTTGCGCTCCGGGCTGGGAATACGTATTGTGAAGCCACCGAGCAGTTTGCTGTCTCCTATGATGTGAAACCAGCCGATTTTGAACCCGGCACCTACCGAAACATCGAAGGCAACATGGCAACAGTGCTTGGGCTTGTCGCAGCCTCGCATCAGTCCGGTCTACCACTCGTCTACGGCAGTTATCCGATAACACCCGCAAGTGATATTCTTCATGGTCTCGCACAATACCGGAATTTCGGGGTTGTTACAATGCAGATGGAAGATGAGATTGCCGCTGTTGGCGTTGCGATCGGTGCATCCTTTAGCGGTGCACTCGGTGTGACTGGTAGTAGTGGACCAGGACTTGCGCTCAAATCGGAAGGGATTAACCTCGCGATGATCGCCGAGCTCCCCCTCGTGGTGTGTAACATCCAACGTGCGGGTCCCTCGACAGGTATGCCGACAAAAACGGAACAGTCGGATCTCTTGCAGATGTTCTACGGCAGGAACGGCGAATCACCACTGCCTATTATCGCTCCTTCACGTCCGTTCGACTGCTTCGAGACCGTCTACGAAGCCTGCCGCATTGCTGTGAAATACAGAACACCAGTGATTTTCCTCTCTGACCTCTACATCGGAATGGGAGCTGAACCGTGGAAGATTCCGCAACTTTCTGAACTACCAGAAATTAGACCCGACTTCGCAGTGAGCATAGGTACGAGGAACGGATTTGAACCCTATCTTCGCGATCCAGGGACCTTGGCGCGTCCGTGGGCGAAACCTGGGACCGCTGGTTTAGAGCATCGCATCGGAGGGTTAGAAAAATCAGACGTGACAGGACACGTCAGTTACGATCCTGAAAACCATGAAAGAATGGTAGAAATCCGCGCAGAAAAGGTTGCCCGCATTGCCGATGAGTTACCACCGACAGAGGTATTTGGCAAACAAGAAGGGGGCGTTCTGCTCCTTGGATGGGGCGGCACTTACGGGGCAATCCGAACGACAGCAGAAAACTATATCGCCTCCGGACTCCCAATAGCACATGTCCATCTCCGACACCTCAATCCTTTCCCAAAAGATTTAGGCGACATTCTACAGAGATTCAAAAAGATTTTAATTCCTGAGCTAAACAGTGGACAACTCCTTCAACTCATTCGCAGCACCTACCTCATTGATGCAATTGGGTTCAACAAGGTGCAAGGGCAACCCTTCCACGTTTTCGAGTTGGAATCGAGAATTGACGAGATACTTAAAGAAATTGGGCACGTTAGCCCCTAACGCCAAAAGGCGGTAAATAACTCATGAGAAGAAAAAGAACTTCAGGTATTCCGGCTGGCGTACCTACCCTCTCCAAGAAGGACTTTGAATCCGACCAAGATGTCCGCTGGTGTCCCGGTTGCGGCGACTACTCTATTCTTGCTCAGACACAACGCATTATGCCGGAACTCGGCATCCCCAGAGAAAACATTGTCTTTATCTCCGGCATCGGGTGTTCAAGTCGGTTTCCGTACTACATGAATACCTACGGTTTCCACACCATCCATGGTAGAGCTCCTACGATCGCCTCCGGTGTAAAAATGGCGAACCCTGATCTCTCCGTGTGGGTTATCACTGGAGATGGCGACGCGCTCTCAATCGGCGGTAACCATTTTATCCATCTGATGCGCCGCAATTTTGATGTTAATGTCCTGCTCTTTAACAACCGCATCTATGGACTCACGAAGGGACAATACTCACCCACATCTGAGCAAGGCAAACTGACAAAGTCTACCCCTCTCGGTTCAGTAGATCGCCCCTTTAATCCGATTAGCCTTGCCCTGGCTTCGGGTGCCACGTTTGTAGCTCGCTCACTCGACCGAGATGCAAACCATCTACGGACTATTATCAAGTCGGCGTTTGAACACAAAGGTACTTCGTTTATAGAAATCTATCAAAACTGTAATGTGTTCAACGACAAAACCTTCTTCCAATATACGGAAAAAGATACGAAAGCTGACAACACGGTAGTTCTGGAACACGGCGAACCTCTTGTCTTCGGTGCGGAACATGATAAGGGTATCCGGCTGAACGGTTTCCAACCCGAAGTTGTCGCCACCACAAACGGGGAATACTCCACCGAGGACCTCATCATTCACGATCAGTACACCGAGGACACCACCTTGGCGAACTTCCTTGCGCGGATGAGCGACACACCGGACATGCCACACCCCATCGGCATTTTCCGCAGTATCCGGCACCCGCGTTACGAAGATATGATGACCAATCAGGTCCGCACGGCGAGAGAACGCATGGGTGATGGAGATCTTGAGGCACTCCTCAACGATGGTGAAACATGGACTGTGTCATAGTATAGCACTACATTTCTAAAAGTAGGAGGCACACGCCGCGGGTCCTTCAGGAACTCACAGATAGGTTTCTCGTGCTGCGCAGAATAGTACAAACTAACAACTTGTTCTACAACAAACTTCCTCCATAAGTGTTTTCAAACGCATATCATATTAGGTGAGTGTTATAGTAGATTCCGTAATTGCTTGGACATTTGTAGCGTCGTGTGGACTCTGAAGTTATCTGTTCTGATGGCATAGCCTAACAGGCTATGCTACAAGTGTAAATTTATTGTCGGATTCTACTATAACTAACGTTTGATCCCCTTCATTCAAAACTGATGAGTCTCAATTTTTGGTAGGATTCCCGACGATGAAAATTTACATCTTAACCGACTTAGAAGGCGTGGCGATGGTATCCCGCTTCAGCCAAACCCGTGAAGAAGGTCCCCAGAAAGAGACTGCTATGGGATTATTAACCCAGGAATTAAATGCGGCTGTCGATGGCATTCTTGATGTGGATTCGGACGCAGAAATTGTGGTCTGGGATGGGCACGGGACTGGCGGAATTGATGTACTTGAATTTCATCCGAAGGCGAAGTTAATTGCGCGGGGTCCTATTCGTCCGCCTTACTATCTTGACGCAACTTACGATGCCCTCTTTTTCTTGGGTCAACACGCGATGGCAGGTACGCCAAACGCGCCGTTGAGTCATACGTACTCCTCTTTGTCGATTGAATACTATAAACTCAACGGAAAAGAGATCGGAGAATTCGGATGTCGCGCCGCGCTTGCAGGGACTTTCGATGTCCCTACGGTTTTCATCTCCGGTGACGATAAAGCAGTTGCCGAAGCGAAACAACTGATACCCAACATTTATGGTGTCGAAACCAAACAGGGACTCGGACAGGAACTCGCGTTGCATCTATCACCACAGCGATCGCGAGAACTGATTCGCGAGACTGCAGCAGATGCTTGCCGTAATATCACTGATATTGCCCCATTTAAGATCGATCCCCCTTATACTTTTGAAGTTCGAGTCCTTGAAGGTAAATCCATTGACGGGTACCTGAAACCTGGTGCAGAGAAGGTTGATGCTCGGACGGTTCGTTGGTACACGAATGACCTTTGTGCCTTGTCTATTTAACGCGAAAGAAATCCCACCTATCGAAATCCATTTTTATCGACCCTGAAATAGACTTCTCAATCGCTATAAGACCTCGCTTCTGAGACAATTCACCTTTCTCTTGACTTTCCGCTTTAGATTCGGGTATCCTGTTATAGAATTTATACAAAGAGATCTTCTGTGGCACGCACAATTAGCGCGCCATATTCTATCGGATTTCAGAGATGGAAACTTTTGATTGCGACCTGAACCAACAGGTTATCTACGGCGATAACACGATCGAACGACTCGGTGAGCTGACCCGTGAACGCGGCGGGATCCGTGTCCTTCTCGTGACAGATGCCGGTATCGAAAAATCAGGTATCCTCGCAAGAGCTGTATCAGCACTGCAAAGCGAAAAGATCGCCCCCTACGTTTTTGCTGATGTCACGTCCAACCCGACGACGGAAGACGTTGACGCTGTGCTTGCAGTTGCAAAAGCCAATGCGCCGATAGACCTTATCATCGGCCTCGGTGGTGGGAGTGCAATGGACTGTGCCAAAGGTGCAAACTTTCTGCTCACAAACGGCGGCAAAATGGAGGATTACTGGGGCACAAACAAGGCGACCCAATCGATGCTTCCCTCTATCGGTATCCCGACGACTATCGGTACGGGTAGTGAGGCACAGTCTTTCGCACTCATCGCACAGGCAGATACACATATCAAAATGGCATGTGGGGATAAAAAAGCACGATTCGGTACTGTCCTTTTAGATGCGACACTCACCCAAACCTTGCCGAGACGGATCGCCGCAACCACGGGTATAGACGCGATCGCACACGCTGTTGAAAGTTTCGTCTCAACAAGACACAACCCTATGTCTCAGATGTTCGCGCAACACGCATGGGAATTGCTAAACGCTCACTTTGAGGCATGCCTTGAACCCAACAATTTCGAAGCCCGAAGCAAAATGTTGTTCGGTGCTTACCTCGCTGGACTCGCCATCGAAAACTCTATGCTGGGTGCCGCACACGCTTGTGCAAACCCACTGACGGCGAGATATGAGGTCATCCATGGCATCGCCGTCGCGTTGATGTTACCGCATGTCATCCGATTCAATAGCACTGTCGCAGGAGATGCCTATCGTGAACTGTACCCGGACGGCGACTTAGCAGATAGAATCACAGCACTTAAACAGGTTGGCAATTTGCCGAATAGACTCCAGGATTATCCTACCCAATACACGATAGGAAGAGCAGATATACCGACATTGGCAAAGGAAGCCGCAACACAGTGGACAGCACAGTTCAATCCGCGTCCTGTCAATACCAGAGATTTTATGGAACTTTATGAACAAGTATATTGATACACCAGCAGTTGAAAGAATAAAAATCTTTTTCATCCTTGTGCTATTGTTCTTCGCTTCGCAGGTGTCCTTTGGCAACTGGGCAAGTTTCCGGGGTAATCCACAACTCACAGGTGTCGCCGATTCCCAACTTCCCGAAAATCCGCAATTGCTCTGGACTTTCCAGGCGGGCGATATGATTGAATCCACCGCTGCGGTCGTCTATGGCACAGTCTATGTCGGCGCATTAAATGGAGATCTCTACGCAATCGACGCACAAACCGGAAAACAAAAGTGGGTGTATCAGGTAGAGGGACATATTAAAGCTTCGCCATCTATTCAGAATGGAATCGTCTACTTCGGCGATGGGGGTGGGATTTTCCATGCAGTAGACATCAACACCCAAGAAGCGAAATGGCAATTCACGACGGAAGGTGAAATTATCTCATCGGCAAATGTTATTGGCGATCGCGTGCTGTTCGGCTCGTATGATGGATTCCTCTATTGTCTCAACCGAGGAAACGGAGAATTGGTCTGGAAATTAGAGACTGAAGGCTATATCCATGGTACCCCCGGGGTTTGGACTCAAATCGCAAGCGATTCTGGTCCGGCAGAAAATTTCGCAATTGTCACCGGATGTGATAGTTACCTCCGCGTCATCAATATTGACGACGGCACACAGACGCAACAGGTGAATCTCGGTGCGTATGTCGGGGCAAGTCCTGCAATTTCACAAAACCGCGTCTATTGCGGCACGTACGGCACCGAAATATTGGGGGTTGCCTTAGACACTGGGGAGATTGCATGGCGGTATCGGCATCCCAAGCTCAACTTTCCCTTCTTTGCTTCAGCCGCCCTCACGACAGACAGCATTATCATCGGAGGACGGGATAAGATGGTGCATGCCCTCTCACAGACGACGGGTGAACCCCTATGGACGTATACCGCTAAATCCCGTATTGAGTCTTCCGCTGTCATTGTCAAGGAACGCGCCTTTGTGGGGACAACTCGCGGGGTGTTCATCGCCTTAGATATTACGACTGGGGAATCGATGTGGGAATTCGCAACAGGTTCGCCTATTGTCGCTTCACCGAGTGTCTCCAACGGTAGAATCTACATCGGGACAGAGGACGGGATCCTGTATTGCTTCGGGTCAATATAGATTGGCACGATTTACCCTTTCATGGTATAATATTGCGAACTTATTTGAACATGAGTTTGACTAAAAATCATAAGGAAACCAATACAACACATCACGATTATCACAGTTTTTATGATGGATAGGGCAGCTCATTTTCTGCGGTTTGCTATGCTGACCCAAGGTGCCCTATTTAAAGACATAGCACCCCTACGGGGTAAGGAAAGTGTCTGAAAACCTTAGAAATACCCAAGCAAACCCCAAAATTTTTCAGTAGCAACTTGGGTTAAGCAAGGTAAGGGAACATCAATAATGCCTGAAGCGAAACCGGAACCTGCAACAGCAGGCATAGATTCAAAAGATACAACTGTAGGAAGCGTTTTCGTCTCCAATTATCCGCCGTATTCCGTATGGGGCGAGTCCGATGTCCCTGAAGTCCAGCGAGCACTTGGTGAACAACCTCGCCCGGGTGCGACACTCGGACTGTACCTCCACATCCCTTTCTGTCGCAAGCGGTGCAAATTCTGCTATTTTCGCGTCTACACGGATAAAAATAACTCGGAAATTGACACATATCTGAACGCGCTTGCGAAAGAGGTAGAACTTTACAGCGCACAACCCGCAATTGCTGGCAGACCTCTGAAATTCGTCTATTTTGGAGGCGGGACCCCTTCTTACATCAGCGTCAAACACTTGACGACTCTCGTAGACAGGATAGAACGGGTGATGCCGTGGGACGCTGCCGAAGAAATCGCTTTTGAATGTGAACCGGGCACCTTGACGAAAAAGAAAGTAGAGGCGATCAAAGGGATCGGTGTAACCCGACTGAGCCTTGGTGTTGAGAACCTGAACGACGAGATCCTCGCTGAAAACGGTAGAGCACATCTTTCCAAAGAGGTGTACCGCATTGTTCCATGGATAAAGGCGTTGGCGTTCGAGCAGGTCAATATTGATCTCATCTCAGGCATGATAGGCGAGACGTGGGAGAGTTGGCGAGAAACCGTCAAAAAGACCATTGAACTTGACCCGGACAGTATCACCGTCTACCAACTGGAATTACCGTTCAATACCGTTTATTCTAAAGACATTCTCGGCGGCGATACACTGCCGGTCGCAGATTGGAAATTGAAACGCGAGTGGCACCAATACGCCTTTGAACAATTTGAGCAAGCCGGTTACGCACAATCCAGTGCGTATACAGTGCTCAAGAAAGATAGGCATTGCCAATTCGTCTATCGCGATGCCGTATGGCAGGGCAGCGATATGATTGGAACAGGTGTCGCCTCCTTCTCACATCTCAGCGGGATTCATTTCCAAAACGCACCCTCATGGGGAGATTACCTCAACCACCTTGAGGAAGATAGGATCCCAGTCTACCGAGCACTGAAACCGACAGAAACGGAACGGTTGACGCGGGAGATGATACTACAACTCAAACTCGGAAAGATCAGACCCTCCTACTTCAAAGCGAAGTTCGATGTAGACATCCTCTATACTTTCGCCGAACCCTTCGAGAAACTGCAAAACGACGGTATGTTGCGTGTCAATGCTGCAGCGGACGAGATCCGACTGACGCAACGGGGATTACTTCAAGTCGATAGCCTGCTTCCGGCGTTCTATGCTCCTGAATATCAGAATACACGATATACTTAAGCAAATTCATTTACGAACAGCGACCTGAAACAGAGCCCTCCGCAAGGAACTCCATGAATTTACTTGTGGACGAGAGTGTTGACAAGTCTATCGTGGATGCCCTTCGACAAGACGGCCACAGTGTGCTATACATTGCTGAATTCGCGCCAAGTATCTACGCCTTACACTCATGAAACCCAAGAAACATGGAGATACAAACACAATTACACCGCCTTCGTGAGATGCTGGCTCCTGTGTTGGAAACTAACGCCTTCTATCGACAAAAACTCACTGATGCCGGAGTCACACACCCAAGCGACGTACAATCATTCGCAGACTACCGGCAACTCCCGTTCACTACAAAGGAAGAGCTCAGCACCGATCAAGTATCGCACCCACCTTACGGGACGAATCTCACCTTTCCGTTGGAGCGGTATACCTGTTTGCATCGCACCTCAGGCACAACAGGCTCGCCCCTGCGATGGTTAGACACAGCAGAGTCATGGGACTGGTGGGGAAAATGTTGGAGGGAAATCTATGGTGCTGTTGGCGTAACCTCAGCTGACCGGCTCATGATTGCCTTTTCTTTCGGTCCCTTTATCGGTTTCTGGAGTGCCTATCATGGAGCACAACAACTCGGAGCACTCATCATCCCAAATGGAGGCATGACCTCCGACCAACGGATACGGGCTATCCTTAGCAACGATGTGACGGTTTTAATCGCAACACCGACGTATGCTTTGCGGCTCGCTGAAGTGGCAGAACAGGACGGTATCAATCTACCTGAAGAAGCCTCAATTCGGGTGACAATCCATGCAGGTGAACCGGGAGCGAGTCTATCCGCTACGAAACATCGCATTGAAAGTCGTTGGGGTGCGCGTGCCTACGATCACGCCGGTGCCACGGAAGTCGGTGCATGGGGCGTTATGTGCGAACCGCAAGCAGGTGTCCACCTCAACGAAGATGAATTTATCTGTGAAGTGCTTGATCCAGAAACTGGAAACCCCGCAGACGAAGGTGAGTTAGTCATCACGAATTTAGGACGCGTCGGCATGCCTGTCATCCGTTACCGGACAGGAGATTACGTCCAATTCAAATCAGGTCCGTGTGAATGCGGTAGACAGAGCCGTGTTCTGGATGGGGGTGTTATTGGAAGATTGGACAATGCACTTATCATCCGTGGGCTCAACGTGTATCCGGCAACACTCGAAAACATCATCCTCAAGTTTTCGGATGTCCAGGAGTTCGCCGCACGGGTCTACGGAACAGGCACCCTCGACGAACTCGAAATCCAGATTGAATCCACAAATCCGAACCCTAATGATACTGCTATTGCTGTTGCTGCTGCAATTCGAGATGAGTTAGGTTTGCGTGCCGTCGTCAAAGCAGTTCCACTCGAAACGTTACCAAGGTCCGAACTTAAATCAAACCGATTCTCAGATGAACGGACTTCGCAGCCGAGAGCATAACGAAATACCTATTAATGGTTTACGTTGACACCTAAACCTTTGAGGTTTATAATTAACGAGATTCGCCCTATCTGGCAAATTAACAGTGAACTTGGATTACCAATTCCAGAGTTGGTAACACCGCTTAATTATTTTGGAGTTGAAGACAAAAATGGAGAACTATGAACTTGATGAAATCCACAGAATTCGACGGGAAATCTCCGAGAGATTTGATCATGATGTCGACAAACTGATAGCTCACTATCAAGTATTAGAGCAAGAATACCGGAAGTCTGGCAAATACAAATTTGTGGATCTACTGAGTGAGAAACTAGAAGCCGCCAAATCGGGTGACGAGAAAGCTGCGGATTGAGTAGCGAATTTTCCATTTCCGCAATAAATCCAAACGAAATTAAGATGTCAACACTTTTAGATGGGCTGAATCCTTCACAACGAGAGGCTGTTATGCATACCAACGGGCCTCTGCTGATTATCGCTGGCCCCGGTTCCGGCAAGACGCGTACAGTTGCTCATTCTATTGCCTATGCGATAGAAAAAAGGGTGCAACCGGACCGAATCTTGGCATTTAGTTTTACCGTGAAAGCCAGTCAAGAATTGAAAAAACGGGTGGCAGAATTAGGGAAAGAAAGAGGGGCACTAGTTGAGGTTTCCACATTTCATAGTTTCTGTCGAAAGGTTCTGAGAGAGGATCTCGGAAAACTTGATAAAAACGATACATTAAATTTTCAAGACTTGGATGAAGATGAACAGGAAAGAGAGGATCAGAGCAGAGTCGCTCAGGCAATCAACTACCTTCAATATCATGATTTTCTCAAACCTGAGGATATTTTAAATTTCATCATCAAGTGCAAAACCTTAGGTATCCAACCTTCACAAGCAGAAACTCACGAGCAAAACCCTAAATATGCGGAAGTCTACGCAAAATACGAAGAGTGCCTTAAAGCGGAAGGGCGAATTGATTACTCAGACCAGCTGCGTTTTACAGATGAACTCTTTACAGATGTTCCTGAAGTTAAAAGAAAATGGCAAGAGAAGTTTGAACTAATCTTTGTTGATGAGTACCAAGACACCGACCCCGTTCAATACCGTATCATCAAAGCCCTGGCAGAGCGGCATCAAAATCTGCGCGTCGTCGGTGATGACGACCAGGGAATTTACGGGTGGCGGGGTGCTGATATTCAGAATATATTAAATTTCGAGGAAGATTATCCGAAAACCAAGGCAGACAATGTGATTTCGCTTGGACAAAATTACCGTTCAACGCCGCAGATAATTGCGGCATCCAACGCTTTAGTTGAGTTTATTCCCGATCGACGCGATAAAGAACTATTCACATGGAACCTTGAAGGCAAAAAGGTAAAACATTTCCATTGTGAAAATGCTGAAGTAGAGGCGCATGCTATCGCCGATTTTATCTATCGTGCTACCCAAAAAGGTAGAAGTCCAAACGATTTTGCAGTGCTATACCGCACAAAGAGGCAAGCAGGTGCTTTTAAAACAGCTTTCCAGAATTTAGAAATACAGTATTCTTCAGATATGAACGTAACTGGTGTGTCCCTCATGACAATCCACAAAGCCAAAGGAATGGAATTCCTCAATGTATTCGTTGTAGGGATATGCAAGGATTTGTTACCACATTATCACAACAGGGCCGAAAAGGATTGGGATGAGGAACTCCGGCTCCTTTACGTAGCGATGACGCGCGCCCAGAACTGGTTGTGCCTATCATCTTATGAAGTAAAAGGGCAATACCCGCGTGGGAAATCTCCGTTTTTAGACTATATTCCTGATAGCCTCCTCGAATCTGTAAAGACGTTCAAAAACATACCTATCCCCCCGCCACCCAAGGAAATGGAGTCAAAAATTCTTGAAAAACCATCTGAGTATGTTGAACCACTGCCTGAAGAACTACTTGGGTCTGGTATGACTGTTATGGGTATTGATCCGGGAAACATTGGTGCTGAAACAACAAATATGGGATGGTCAATTACGCAGAAATCGCCTCATGGATATTCTGCTTACTTTGGTACTAAGAATCCCAAGGGAACACCGAAAGAGAAACTTGGACAGATAGCACAGAAAGTCAATGCCCTGATAGCGGCACATTCCCCTAATGCGATTGCGGTTGAAAAACTTGAAGTTTCATCAACACAAGAGACAATAGAGGATTGGTTCCGTCATGTTGCTGTGTGCGTAGCAGCTATAAAAAGTATTGCTGCCCAGCACGGCATAGAATGTTCTCTTTATACACCACAGCATGTTAAATATGCCGCCACGGGCAATAGAAGGGCTTCTAAGATGGATGTCCAGAGGTCGGTTATGCGGATGTGCAACCTGCCGAAAATTCCAGAACCTCACCATTCCGCCGACGCAATTGCGGTAAGTTTGTGTTACCTCAGAAGTTACTTGAATTCTGCGCGTTTTGAAGGCAATCAGCGAAAACAAGAGGCCTACAAAAATGGCTTGGCTGGCATAGAAAATGGGCAATATGAGACAGCAGTTATCGCGTTCAAGGAAGCAATAAATATAGATCCGCTTTATGCCGACGCACACTGTGGAATTGGTAGGGCTTACCTTGCACAAGGCAATTTGGAGGAAGCGGAAAACTCAGTCAAAGAAGCCTTACGGCTTGACGCTAATTATCAGTTGGCAACCACTTATTTGGGAGATATAAAGCAAGCACATGTCAACAAAGGTCTGGCCTACATAGAGAATAAGGAGTATGCGAAGGCTATGGATCCACTTCTCAAGGCAAGCAATATTGATCCAGATGATAAAAAAGTGTGGACCAGCCTTGGGCGAGTCTATTATTGTATAGATGATTATGCCAGTGCCATCAGTTGCTATCGAAAAGCAATTGACATAGATCCGAATGATAAAACCGCATACACTAATCTTGGAAATGCTTACTATTGGATGGGCAAGTATGAAATGGCTGTAAATCCATTTCGGAAGGCAAAAAATATCGATTCTGATTGCGCAAAGACACGTTATTATCTTGCCCGTGTTTATTTTCAACTCCGCGAGCTAGAAAAAGCAGAACAAGAAATTATAGGTCTTGAGTCTACTTATCAACCTATCCGTGAACTTTCAGGTAAATTGAAAAAAATAAAGCAAACCATTCCTATTGGAATGATTCTGATTCCCTCAGGTAAATTCCAAATAAATAGCAACGACAAAAATGATTCTAACCTTAAAGATTTTTATATTGATAAATACCGAGTCACCAATGCACAGTATTTAAAATTCCTTGATGCTAATCCGCAGTGGTGTAAAGATTGCATCGATGGAAAATTTCCCAATAGCAACTACTTGAAAAATTGGAATGGAAATAATTATATAGATGGGAAAGGCGACTGTTCTGTTGTTTATGTGAGTTGGTACGCAGCAAGGGCTTATGCAGAATGGATAGGGAAGCGTTTACCAACGGAAATAGAATGGGAAAAAGCAGTTGGTACGAGTAACATGTGGGAATGGTGTTTTGATCCATATAATGATTTGTATCTCGACGTGGATTACCGGCATCAAACTCACATTAGCAGTGAAAAATTTCGTGTATTGCGTATTGATTCTTCTAGAGGCAAGCTTCGCCCTTGGGAGACAAATTATAATATTGGGTTTCGTTGCGCCCAGTCTGTAATTCCTTAAATCTTAACTATTTTATTTCGGAATTGGTCGTTTTGGACTTACGAAATTAGAACTTGACATTTTTTGACAAACCTTGTATCAGATTCAGCATATCACTTGGTAGAGAGTGTCACCTGCCCCGTCAACCGATTTTTGCGAGTCCAAAACGACTAATTCCGTTTTATTTTACAAAAAGTAAATTTATGAACACGCACCACAACTACGACACCATCGTTATTGGGGGTGGACCCGCCGGAAGTACTGTTGCGACGCTCGTCGCCGATCAGGGACATCGCGTCCTGCTCCTTGAAAGGGAAACCGAACCGCAGTTTAAAATCGGAGAATCGCTGATTCCCGCCACGTACTGGACTTTCAAACGACTCGGTATGCTCGAAAAACTACGAGCAAGCCATTTTCCACAGAAGTACAGCGTGCAGTTCTACTCCGGCACCGGTAAAGCCTCCACCCCGTTCTACTTCTTTCAAACGAACCCCCATGAAAGTGCTGTCACATGGCAGGTACTTCGAAGTGAATTCGACCAGATGCTCTTGGACAACGCGAAAGAAAAAGGTGTAGAAATCCGTAGGGGAATAGGGGTACGAGAAGTCCTTTTTGAGGGGGACACAGCAACCGGCGTTGTTGCGCAAGACAAAGACAGTACCCGTGAAGCCCTCCACGCCACCGTCATCGTGGATTCTACCGGACAGCGATCCCTCATCGGAAGGCAACTGAACCTGAATACGACAGAGCCGAACCTTAAAATGGCATCACTCTTCACACACTACGAAGCCGCACACAGAGACGAAGGCATAGACGAAGGCGCGACGCTTATCCTACACACGGAAGAGAAAGATTCCTGGTTCTGGTCAATTCCGCTTCCTTATAACCGCACGAGTATCGGGGTTGTAGGCGAGTTAGACTACCTGCTTCAGAATCGAAGAAATGCCGATGGCACACTCAATACGCAAAAAATCTTCACCGAAGAGCTCGCGAAGTGCACGCCATTGCAACAACGGCTCGAAGGCGCGACGCAACTTTTCCCCATCCAAACCACGAAAGACTTCTCCTACCGTGCCAGCCGTATCGCAGGGAACAACTGGGTGCTGGTAGGCGACGCATTCGGATTCTTAGATCCCGTCTACTCGACAGGACTGTTTCTGGCACTCAAATCTGGTGAGATGGCAGCGGACGTTATCATTGAAGCGTTCGATAAGAACGACTTCTCCGAATCGCAGCTCGGAAGTTTCGGAGCTGAATTTGTAAAGGGAATGGAGGCATTTCGGAAACTTGTCTATGCTTTTTACACAAAGGAATTCAGTTTTGCGCGGTTCCTGTCAGAATACCCAGAGCATCAGGGAGGCATCATTGACATCTTGAGTGGAGACGTGTTTAGAAAAGATGTAACGCACATCTTCCCTGCTATGGCAGAAATGTGCCCATTTCCACCTGAAATACCGCTCAATTGATACGGAATCAGACAACTTTGTAAGCCTGAAATAACCATAATCCATAGGAGTCCCTCATGAAATCAATCCTGTTCTATTTATCGATTTTTTGCGTTATACTCGCCATCGGGTGTGATAATACCTCAAAACAAAACACTGCCCAAAACGGAAAAGGCGATACCCCCGCCGAATTAGTGAACGATGATTCCACAAAACGCCGCTATATCAGTATCGGCACCGCTCCTGCTGGTGGTGCGTTCTTCGTCGTCGGTTCTGCAATCGCCGAAGTCGTCGACGGTAACGTCCAAGATGCAAACTGGGAAGTGACTGCCGAAGCCACGAAAGGCACACAGGAAAACATCCGTCGCATTGTGAATGGAGAACTGGAATTCGCGCTCGCGAACGCCGCAATCTCCTATTTTGCTGTGCGTGGTGAAGGCGCGTGGGCTACCGAACACACTATCCGCAACGTCATGACACTTGCTCCTAATGTGGGTCTATTCCTCACACCGCAGGCCTCCGGTATACGTGGAATCCGAGACTTCGCCGGGAAACGAATTGTCGTTGGGCCAGCAGGGGCAGGTTTCGAGTATTTCCTTAAACCGATACTGGCGGCACACGGTATCACCTACGATGATTTCACGCCGATCAATAGCACGTATATCGGTGCAGTAGATCTGTTAGCAGACGGTTCTGCAGCCGCGGCATTCGT
Organism: Candidatus Poribacteria bacterium; assembly: GCA_007571305.1. Lineage (GTDB taxonomy): Bacteria > Poribacteria > WGA-4E > WGA-4E > WGA-3G > WGA-3G. Next base: position 17,665 of record RKRR01000099.1, read on the forward strand.
CGGTGGTGCGATCCCAACACCAGCCGCCACACAAGCCAGTACCTCTCAAGACATCTTCTTCATTCCATTTGACGACGCAGCGAAACAGTCCCTCTTTGCTGACTATCCTTTCTTCAACGCCATAACTATCCCTGCCGATACCTATAAAGGACAGACCGAACCGTTCGCGAGCATGAACGTAGGCGCGATGCACCTCATCACCGCTGAGAACGCAGATGAAAATACGGTCTACGAATTCACGAAGACCTTGTATACACACCGCTCGGAAGTCGTGAGACGGCATGGTGCTGGTAAAGCCATCAACCCGAAAAATGTCGTCAAAGATACAGGTACACCTTTTCATCCCGGTGCCATTCGTTTCTATCGTGAAATCGGCATCTGGAGCGAATGAAAAACTCTCTTCCATTTTTCGAGATTTTTTCACAAAATCATGCACCCTTTTTCCCTCTAAACCGCGTCATGAAAAAAAGAGGGTAAGCTCGTTGAAAGCGACACACATGTCAAACTGATTCAGTGAGGTGGTGTATGCCACGACCTATTCCAGAAGCAGTTCACAGGAACACAAGCAGGCAACTCAGTCATTGGCATCACCGAAATTACTTAACACAAGTTAAAAAAGTGTTTGACTTTGACGCGCTTTTTGTGATAAAATTGTAAAAATGACTATAAGGAGAACCTGAAATGGAACTAACCTTTGAAAAAGATGAGCTCTTGCATTCTCTGCAAGTGCTACAAGGTGTAGCGAGTGGACGCACGACCTTACCGATTCTTTCAAACGTTCTTATCCAAGCCACTGATGGAAAAATTGAATGTATCGCCACAGATCTGGAGGTCGGGATTAAGATCAAGGTGGAAGGTGCCATTCAAGAAGATGGAGGAATCACCGTTTCCGCCAAAAAGTTGGCAGACATCGTCAAAGAATTGCCCGAAGATAAGCCGATACACTTCTCGACGACAGCAAATGATCGCGTTGAAATCACTTGTGGGGATGGTGTTTATAAAATCATTGGACTTCCTGACGAAGAATTCCCACAATTACCTTCCGTTGACGGAGACTCATTAACGATTGATGGCGATACCTTGCGTAATTTGCTCCACAAAACCGAATTCGCTGCCGCGACAGAGGATGTCCGCTACTTCTTAAATGGACTCTACTTTAATTTTTTTCCAGACAAGACGGAAGTCGTAGCAACTGATATGAGATGGCTCTCACTTGCACGCTGTGAACCGCTCACGTCGTCGGAGGATGTAAAAGGGTTCATCGTCCCGCTCAAAGCGGTTAAAGAGATCGCTCGTACTTTCGCTGAAACTGATAGCGTGCAGATTTCAATTTTTGAAAATCAGATTCTCTTCGCTGATGAGAACGCTACCCTAACCACACGGCTTGTAGAGGGAGATTATCCGCCATACCAGAAGATCATCCCTGAATCCATGGAAGGCAGAGCCGTAGTCTCTAAAGAACAGATGTTGCATGCGACCCGGCGCGTTGCGCTGCTGTCGAATCCGAAGAATTATGCGATTGCGTTGGAAATCAGCACTGAGCAGGTCCAGATTTCGGCGAAAACCCCAGAATTAGGAGAGGCATACGAGCCTATTCCTGTGGAGACCGGTACTGGACTCATACGGATTGGGATCGATGCACGTTTGTTGATTGGGACCTTAGGACATATCCAGTCGGAATCTATCGCAATAGAATTTAGAAGTGAAGTGGAGCCTGTTGTCTTTAAACCGATCGGTGAAGAAAATCACATCTGTCTTGTGATGCCGATGCGTCTGGAATCCTAAAGGCGAATTTTGTAACTACAAGGCCTGAAAACATCTTCCTACAGCACAGGGATAGATGCTATTTCGCGCCTTTTATTTTCGCGCGCAGATGCCCCGAAAAAACAATCTTTTTTTCCAAAAAAACTTGACAACCCCTCCGTTTAATGGTATTATTATATACCTGATGCCGAGATAGCTCAGTCGGTAGAGCAGAGGACTGAAAATCCTTGTGTCGGCAGTTCGATTCTGCCTCTCGGCACTTCCTTTCCAACCGTAATAATTTGCTAAGCCGGTGTAGCTCAGTGGAAGAGCAACTGATTCGTAATCAGTAGGTCGGAGGTTCAAATCCTCTCATCGGCTTTCTGTATAGGGGACCATCCGGTTCTATGATTATTCCATTTTCTCGGCGGCCACATCTTCCTCAAGTGATTTGATATTTGCTAAGACAGTCGGGTGCGGCTCGATTTTATACACTGTGCGGTACACTTCTAAGGCAGCTGCCTTATCACCAAGGAAACTTGCATAAATTTCACCCATCCGTTCCCATGCCCGAACCTCCTCCGGATCAAGCTCCACAATCCGTTCATAGACTTGCAGCGCGTCTACGTACTGGCGCGTCTCGATGTCCTCTCGCTCCAGCGCAGATGCGCGCGAAAAGAGGAGTCGGATGAGATCGTCAACAACTTCGTTCATTTCAGGCATATTTTTATGTGCCTGCTCTAAGAGAGCAATAGCTTCCGATTCCAGTCGCGTAACCTCAGCCAAATCCTCTTCGGTGAATTCCCTATCAAGGAACTGATAATTCTGTAGCATTCTGGCATACGTTCTTGACAACTGAAGACGCGCAAGGATACCGATAGGTGCTTTTTCAGAAGGAAGGTTTAAGAATTCTGGATCGTTTTCAATCGCTTTTGTATAGTGTTTAGAGGCTTGTTCAAATTGCTTACTCCCCTGATAGAGAACGCCGAGGAGATAGTGAGCTTCCGCGTGGTCCGGCATATTCTTGAGCACAGCAAGGAATTCTTGGGTGGCTTCCGCGAGCAATCCTTCATCACGAAACAGTTTGCCGCGTAACAGACGGACTCCGGTGTGTTCAGACTGAATGTGGGCTGCATATTCCAAACGTGCCTTCGCATCTTTCAACCAATTACTCTGTGAATAGATCTCCGCAATACGGAGATTGGCGTGCAAACGAACTTCCGCACTCGTTTGTGAGGTGCCGTTTATTGAGATCCCTTGGACTTCATCCTCCATTCCCAATGCCCGTAATGCGTGCCAATAGTGAAGAGCCGCATCCGCAAGGTCCTGTTTCTCAAAGAGAGTATCTGCTTTCTCAATAAAATTCCCAACCTGCGATAACGGTTGCGATTCGGATTCCGCAGTACCGCGTTGAATATAGAAAAACGCAAGCACAACAAAGCCAATTACTGCAACCACTTCTGCATAAAAAAGCCAACTGCGCAAGGAAAATAAGGATTTTGCATGAAACGGCATATTTGCTCCTTTGCCTCAATCCAAAGTATAAGATAATTGGGGCTATTTATGGTAAATCCTAAAAATATATGAACAGTTTTCATAGGGGTTGGGAGACTCAATCCCAAATACACTCCTATCGTGGTAGGCGAGGTTTCTAAC
>RKRR01000098.1 GCA_007571305.1 Candidatus Poribacteria bacterium
GAATGAGAGTATCTCAAATTTTAATATCAAACTCACGTTAACTACTAAGTGAATCTGGTCCTCGTTCCACTAGGTTTCACGATGGTTTCTGGTTAATTCCAATTCCCTTAAAGACCTGAAAGTATCAACTCTGTGTGAACTGGACCAAAAACATGCCCGAAACGAAGGAGAGGGCAGCCCAGGAGGATCCATAATTAAAAAATGGTTGAGCACATCGTCCTACTGAAGTTGAAATCTAATGTCACCGAAGTTCAGTTAGGAACTTTGTCCGATGCCCTGTTGGGAATGATGGATGAGATTCCCGGCATTGAATCCATAACTGCTGGTGCAAACAACAGTCCTGAAGGCAAAAGTCAGGGATATGCATACGGTTTCATAGTGCGTTTTACAGACGAAGCGACACGCGACGCATATCTGCCACATCCTTTTCATCGTCAAGTCGCGGGCGAACACATCCGTCCGCTTGTTGAGGATGTCCTTGTTTTCGATTATACCGTTTCCTAATTTAACCCAAATTGCTACGGACACAATTTTAGAGATGCATCTGCTATTTTCAGTGAAAAATCTTCAGGATCCGTAGCATTTCGTAGCGTCAGGTGTTGGTCTCCTGAGCCCGAAGAGGCACAACCTAACAGGTTCTGCTACAAGGTAGCAACTTAGGTTAATTTACCTTGCGGATGAGTCCGAGCATCTGTGAATTTAACGGTCTTCGTGTTCGAATCGCCCGCTCGACGTTGCAGACTTAATGTGTGGTACGAAGTCCTCAACGTCGTTACGACTTCACCGAAAACCCGCCCGTAAGCGGAGGGCAGAGCGAAAACTTAAAAATTTAAAAAACGTGGAGGTCACATTGATGAGTTGGAACATAGTCGTCGTTGTTTCGGATACATTACGAACCGCATATCTCAGTCCTTATGGCAACGATTGGATTCAGACCCCGAATTTAGCACGATTTGCCGATCAGAGCGTCAGATTTACGAACGCGCACCCGGAATGCTTACCGACAATCCCAACGCGTCGCACCTTACACACCGGCAGACGTGCCTATCCATTCAGCACTTATACCCCCGTGCCGTGGGACAATGTTTATACTCCCGGTTGGCAACCTATGTCTTCCGATGAACCCGCAATTGCTGAATCGCTTGTCCAGAATGGGTATCATACTGGCTTCTTCGCCGATGTGCCGCATTATTTTGTGCCGGGTATGAATTTCACGCGCGGATTCCGACAGTGGGAATTCGTCAGAGGTCAAGCCGAAGATAGGTACCGGGGTGCTGCTCACGCTGATCCTGCTCTGATTTCCCGTTATCGCGGAAATCCCGAACGTATCCGTGCCCATATTGTGAACGTCCAACCTGAGCGTCCAGAGGAGATGTGGCACGCCGCGAGGTTATTCCGCTCCGCAATTGAATTCGTTGAACACAATCATCAGAATACGCCGTTTTATCTTTATGTAGATAGTTTCACACCCCACGAGACTTGGGAGGCTCCTATCCATTACTATGATCTCTATGGGAGACGCGAAGACCGCGAGCCTATCTGTCTCAACCTCCCCTACGGTTCACTCAATGATGCAGAGCTTGAGGAACGGTTGCCGAGCGTTAAAGCCAACTATGCGGGTTTGGTAACACTCGTAGATACATGGTTCGGAAGATTGGTGGATACGATTGATCGACTTGGGATCCGTGAGAACACACTCATCGTTTTCCTTGCAGACCACGGCACAAACTTCGCAGAGAATCCAGACAAAGCCACTGGAAAACCTGCGAATTTTATGTACCCCGGCACGATGGATATTCCTATGATGGTGAGCCATCCATCAGGCGTAAATGCTGGCACGACGTGTGATGAATTCGTCTATACGGTTGACGTTCCTGCTACCGTTATGGCAGCGAGTCAGGTTGAGCCTGCTGGTGAGATTCAAGGACAAAGTCTGCTTCCACTCGTTGAAGGAAAAAATGGTTGGACATCGCGTGAATATCTGACCTGTCGCTATGTCAACTCCGTTTGGTATAAAGATGCGAAGAGTTGGTATTTCTCCAGTGTCGACTTCCAACAAGACGTACGGTTGTTCGACCTTGAGGCCGATGTCGCCTGTCAGCACAATATCGCTGATCAGGGTGCCGATCGGATCGCGCTTGCAAAAGAGCGGATCATGGCAGATGCGGGTGGACACTTGCCTCATTACAAACGCCAAGGGAGAACGGATGCCCTCGGTAGACCGCAGTTTGCAGAGGCATAGTTTTTTGGCAAAAGGATGCACATTATTAGCAAAAGAGCACTGCGCGAATTCTGGGAACAATACCTTCAGGATTTACGCAATTTTGACCATAGGACGCTTTGTGAGAGGGAGAACCCAAAAAAACACAGGTGTTCTCGTGGCACAACCTGACAGGTTATGCTACAAAAGAGCAGCATGATTCGGAGGCATTTCGTAGCATAGGCTGTTAGCCTGTGTGTTTAAGATGCACAACCTAACAGGTTATGCTACAAACTGACAACTTGGGTTATAATAGAGAAAGATGGAAAACATAACGGTTATTGCGAAAGACATACAGACGCATTGGCGTGCTGTTCAACCTCTCTTTTTAATTCGTGATGAGGCAGAATACGATAAAGCGATTACAACTCTGAACGCGTTGATTGACGAGGTAGGAACTAACGAACAACACCCACTCTATGAGCTCCTTGACACACTCGGGATAGTTATTAACGCTTACGAGACGAAACATTATCCCATAAAAGACTGTAGTGGGGTTGAAGTGCTTAAGTTTTTAATGGAAGAACATCAACTGAAACTGTCAGATCTATCAACACTTGGTCCCCCTCATATTGTCTTAGAAATACTTAACGGTGAACGGGATTTGACAGTCACACATATTCGGACTTTGGCAGAAAGGTTTCAGGTTTCACCTGCAGTTTTTGTATGAGATCCTATTTTTCGCAGCTCAGTCCTCACCTATACGTTCATCATGGACATGTCAACACGGGAATCCTCCGCGATGAAGATCGCGCGCTCCTCATCGACCCCAGTGGGGAGATTCCCCACACGACGCTCGTAGAACTTGGCATCACGGGCATAGATCAGATTCTTTTCACGCACCACCATCGCGATAACACTGCTGGTTTCCCAAGAGAAAATAAAACCCGCGTTGGCGTTCCAGCAAAAGAGGCGCCGTGGTTTCGCGAGGTCGAGACCTTTTGGAACGATCCACAATATCGATGGCATCTCTATAATTACCATCCCCACAACCTCATGCTCGCCAACGGTATCTTCGTGACGGATACGTATACCGAGGGTGAGCGGTTCGAGTGGGGGCCGGCAGCGTTGACGGTTCTTGAAACACCAGGACATACCGATGGAAGCGTAACCTATCTTATTGATGTTGATGGTGAACGTTTTGCCTTCTCCGGTGATCTCATTTATGACGAAGGGCAGTTGTGGGATATTTATAGTCTACAAAAAGGGCAGCAGACGAGTGACTATCACGGTTTTCTAGGGGCACGCGACGAACTCACTGAGAGTCTTGAGAAGGTTCGCCGTGTATCGCCAACGGCACTTATTCCGACGCATGGAGTGGTTATGAGCAACCCTGAAAGGGCGATTGACGCACTCCTACAGCAGTTAGCACACTGTTACGATAAATACGTCGCAATCTCGGCTCTTCGGCATTACTTCCCGAAACTCTTCGTTGAATTTGAGGAGCGTGCAGGGCACATGCCTATCCGAGAGGGCAAGTCGCCCCCCGAATTCTTACGTCATTTCGGCACAACGTGGTTGATTATCTCCGAAAGCGGTGAAGCATTCGTTATGGATTGCGGCTCACCGAATGTTATCAAACATATCCAGCAGTTGCAAGCAGGTGGTGATTTAAGGCACAGCTTGCAAGCCTCTATTACCACTCTGGAGGTCACACAGTTTTGGGTAACACACTACCACGACGATCACGTCGATGCTATTCCTGAATTTCAGACAACTTTCCCTTGCGAAACGATAACGGACTCGGTTGTCGCACGAGTTATCACAAACCCAATCGGTTTCCGACTCCCTTGTATTTCGCCTTCGGTTACTCGGGTGGATCGCATCACCCATGACGGCGATTCTTGGGAGTGGAATGAGTTCACGATGACAGCATATCATTTTCCGGGGCAGACCTATTATCACGGGGGACTGCTTGTTGAAGGACGCGGTGTCCGGATGTTCTTTGCAGGTGACTCCTTCACGATGGCAGGAATAGATGACTATTGTTCCGGGAATCGGAATTTACTCGGCAAAAATGTCGGCTACGAGAAATGTCTACGCCTAATTCAGGAACTCAAACCGACGCATATCTTTAACTGCCATGTCGATCTAGCCTTTGATTTTACTGATGCCGAGATGCAGTGTATGTTGGACACACTCGCCGAACGTGAAAAATGCTATACTGAACTTTTTCCTTGGGACCATGCGAACTACGGCATGGACGAACATTGGGTCCGCTGTTATCCTTATGAACAGGAGGTCGTGCTTGGGGAAACTGGACACTTACGCGTGGAGATAACAAACCATTCATCTGAGCCACGCACGGCAATTGCTCAACCGATTCTCCCGAGCTCGTGGAATATGGAACTTTCCCCCCAAGAAACGACGATTCCAGCACTATCGGATGGTCACATCGATTTTTCTCTCCCGATACCGAGTCGCCTCGACGCTTCAGGAAAGAGAATTGTTGTTCCTGTGGACATTACCTATGATGGGCGTTCACTCGGTCAATTTCGAGAAGCAATCTTTGTTCTGACAGGAGCAGGACTTACGCAATTTCGACAATAAAACGCATCTAAGAGGGTGAACCGACAAAAAACACACAGTTCCCTGACACAACCTAACAGGTTCTGCTACAGAAGCGCAGCCTGCGTAAGCCCTAAGGAGGTTAGAAACTCGTGCTAAACTTATCGCATCCCACTATTGATATTGCTATTACCTGTAGCGACTTTGCTGCGTCCTTGGACTTTTACCACAACAAGTTAGGACTTGAAATCGTGCTGGAGTTGGAGATTCCAGATGACTTGGCACGCGGTGTAGGACTTGCTCCGACAGGCTTTCGCCAAATCCGACTTAAAGCCGGTAACACACTTATCAAACTGATGGACATTGAATCGCCACCCCCGACACCCGCGGACGAATTCGCAGCGGGTGTTCGCTGGCTTACCTTTTTTGTACAGGATATTCAGGGAACCGTCGAAGCGTTAAAACAGAACGGTGTCGAATTTCTGTCTGACCCTATTGGGGCACCGGACGCAGTGGGCGTGGCATGCGCGAAGGACCCGGACGGCATTCTGGTTGAACTGGTCCAAATATAAGACCATTTCTAACGAACCACTTTTCAAAATACTCGTAGCAGAAACTATGCGTTTGTGCAATCTTGTTTCTCCACGCGAAAAGTCACAGATGCAACATCTATTCTCAGAAATGGTATAAGACACAATATGAAGACCTTAACTGATTCGCAAATCCACGATTTTAACGAAAACGGCTATCTGTTAATTGAGGACGCGCTTGCACGGGACGACCTGAACCCACTTATCGCGGAGTTTGAGGAAATTGTCGACACTGGCGCATCAGAACTCTACGCGGAAGGTGAAATTAATTCCGAATTCAAAACGGATGGGTTTGACACCCGTTTGGCAAAAATTACGGAGCAGTCTCCAATCGTGTTTCAGAAGTTGTTCAGCGGTGCACATACGGGACCGGCACTTTTCGACCTGCTGATTAATCCGAAACTGCTTGACGTTGCCGAGTCGCTCGTTGGACCAGAGATTATGTGTCACCCTGCCTATCGAGTGCGTCCGAAACTTCCTGAACACGACCGAACTCTCGTTCCGTGGCACCAAGACGCTGGCTATATGGAACCTAAGTGCGATTCCGTCTTGCAACTCACGATCTGGATTCCACTGATAGATGCTACGGTTGAGAACGGATGTTTGGAAGTCATTCCGCATGCCCATCGGGATGGTGTTTTCCGGCATCAGAGCGTTCCGGGACGCTTCTATCTTGAGATACCCCCGGATGAATTGCCTGAAGTCGAACCAATGGTGATCCCCGTCAAGTTTGGCAGCATTCTTCTACTTACCAATCTGACCCCGCACCGCTCTATTCCGAATGTCAGTCATCAAGTCCGATGGAGTGTTGATTCCCGCTATCAAGATGCTTCAAAACCGACCGGCTATCAACCGGAGGCAGGCTTTCTCGCGCGGAGTCGGTTACACCCTGAAGGTGTTGTTACCACGCCTGAGGAATTTAAGCGCGTTCGTGATGAACATCAACCCGGTCCGGGTCCAAATCGGTGGGCAAAGAAGGAGAATAGTGATGTATAGTTTTAAACAATTATCCCCATTTTTCGTTATTCTGGTCTTTCTAATGAGCGGAGCCAAACCAGTAACCGAAAAACGGAAACCGAGTGAACTTGAACTCCGAGGCAAAATCGTCTGCTTAGCGGAGGAAATGCACACGCACTATGCCGTGGAACTTTTTAAAACCCACGAACATCTATATGGTGTCAAGGCCGAGGATGGCAAATACTACACCCTTCTGCGGACATCATTGGCGGAGGCACTCTTTGTTGACGAGCAGTTACATGGGAAGGATTTGATTATTAACAGTCGCGTTTTTCCCAACACGCAGCTGCTGGAGGTCATCCGATTTTACGGTATCAAAGATGGTGTTGTACATGAACTCTACTACTACTGCGACACGTGCTATATCCGAGCCGTTGCTCCGGGAAATTGCGATTGTTGCCAAGCCCCTGTTATATTGATTGAGAAACCTTTAAATGTCGATTCTACAATACCGTCACCGTAGGAGTATATAAAGTTAGGACCTACGCAATTTTGACCATAAGACGCTTTGTGAAAGGGAGAACCCTAAAAACACAGGTCTTCTGGTGGCACAACCTAAAAACAACTTGCGTAAGTCCTATAAAGTTTTTGGCATGAGGCGGTTCAAGAATCTGTGCAAACGTGTTCTCAAATCAGACATACAAAATTTCCTTATCCTGAAGTCAACTGTGCCCATGGATAAATGTGGGTCCAATCTTGGCTGAAAATTACTCGGACAGGTTGATACTTTTCTGCGTGCAGCCTCAGAAAAACAGCGTACACTAACGCTCGATGATTCCCGTCCTCAAGATAAAACCGAATTTTCGGAGGGTGCGCGGGTTTTTCATAGGCAGCCAATGGTCTAATCAACAATTCACCCAATAGACGCAGATCAAACCTCGCACTCATAATAAAGCACCCATCAAACCACGGTTCATCATCGGAGAGATGCTTAAAGACTTGGATCGGACTCTCATAGGGATATGCCTTCATAATCCTGTCTATGACTTCTTTAACCGTGCGCGACTCTCCTTTAGGTGTTAAGGTATCGACCAACTGCTGATTGTTCGCCCAAACGTTATCATTTGCTTCCATGAAAACGAGATCGTTAAAATCTGCCTCACTGAGTGTGAAGGTCTCATACGTTGTGGCATCTATTTTACGTTGAGTTGCTTCGTATTCAGATGGAGACGCAAACAACCGATGTGCATCGTCCAACAATAATTCTTTCACGTTGCCTCCGAGTGCTGTATCCAATTATAGTAGATTCCGTAATTACTTGGACATTTATAGTGTCGTGTGAACTTATTTTCGGTTTTACTACAATAACCCAAGTTGCTACCTTGTAGCATAGGCTGTTGGTTTCCTGTGCATCTTAAGCACGCAGGATACTGACGGCCTCCTACGCTACGAAATGCTGCGGATCCTGAACGTTTTTCAATGAAAAATAGTAGATGAACCTCTAAAATTATGTCCGTAGCGACTTGGGTTATAATATCTGATGAATGAAAAATAAATTGTCCAGTTAAAAGCCGAGCCGATGCTTACATCTCATCCTCGTCTTTAGGAGGTTTCCAGTCGTCCGTATCAATATTGTAACCAAGATACTACACCCACTTGTCAAAATCAACCGAATTTTATCAGGTGCGTCTATTTGCATCTTCCAGTTCTAAAACATATATAGGACTCCTGTTGATAGATGCCCGAATTTATTCGGAATAGCGCACTTGTCCCGAACAAGCTCGGGCACCCTTGAACGAATCATTGGAAAACTGAATAATCCTGATCCATACCAAAAAAAGTCGTCAATTTCACAGAAAAATGTTAGAATGTTCATTAAGAACTCTTTAAGGTAACGAGCCCACCCTGAAGGTAAAGGAGAAAGCATGCAAAGACGACCTAAAATCGCTGCCATTGCCACAATCTATCACAAATACTCACACACGCAGCACATCGTTGATCGATTCTTGGAAGGCTATGGGTGGAACAGCCGACACCACCATCCGCCGATGGATCTCGTCTCCCTTTTTGTTGAGCAAGTCAAAGACAACGACCTCAGTCGCGAACGATTGGAACGTTTTCCGACAATGAAAGGATACCCTACGATTGCGGAGGCACTCACCCTTGGCGGTGAGGAACTCGCAGTTGACGGTGTCCTCATCATCGGTGAGCATGGCGAATATCCCACCAACGAAAAAGGGCAACGTCTCTATCCGCGCTATGAACACTTCATGCAGATCGCTGAGGTCTTTGAGAAGAGCGGGCGCGGCGTGCCGACCTTTAATGACAAACATCTCTCATGGAACTGGGAGTGGGCGCGTGAGATGTACGACATCTCCCAATCTATGGGCTTCGCGTTTATGGCGGGTTCCTCCCTGCCGGTTACGTGGCGCACACCTTCCATTGATATGCCGCTCGGTGTACCTGTCTCCGAGGCGGTATGTGTCGGCTATGGCGGTGTGGACAGTTATGACTTCCACGCACTGGAAACCTTGCAGTGCATGGTGGAACGGCGCGAAGGCGGTGAGAGCGGTGTAAAATGGCTACAGGCATATCGCGGCGATGCGTTCTGGGAAGGACATCACGCCGAACTCTGGTCACGAGAACTCTTTGAGGCTGCGCTCTGTCGGAGTCATACCCTCACGCCATCACGTTCTGGCTTTAACAATCCGTTTCCAAATCTTGATGAATTGAAGGAGATTGTGAAAGACCCGATAGCGTATCAGTACGAACACGAGGATGGACTCAAGTCTACAATGATTTTGATGAACGAATTGGTACAGGATTTCAACTTTGCATCCTATATCGGATCGGGCGACGAGATTCTTTCAACGCAAATGTATCTCCCGATGCCACCTGCCCGAACGACGTTGGCGAACTTTTTCTCGCCGCTGGTTAACAATATCGAAAATATGTTTTTAACAGGTGAAGCCACCTATCCCGTTGAACGTACGTTATTGACGACCGGACTTGTTGCCGCAGGCGTTGACAGTCTCTTTACTAATGGCACTCGGCAGGAGACCCCTCAATTGGATATTGCATATCAACCCACTGGAGAATCAACTTTCTGGCGTACGTAAGGAGCATAATCAGATGGCATTTACGGATTTCAAATCAATTATGCGGGTTCAGGAAACGTATAAAATAAAATATACGCAAGCTGATTATATTCAGGACGCTGACGTTGAACCCTCCCAGGCTTTTTTGGAGGAGTTCATGTTTAGTCAACGGCACATCAACGTATTCGCATCGGAAGCAGCGCGTTGTGAAAATGTGATCTATCCAATTCTCAGAGAGGTCTACAAAGAATATGCCGACTCTTTTACGCTGTGGAGCCACCAATCGATTTCTTGCGATGCAGAGTTGAGCGGCACACCTGATTATCTCATTTCAACAAAATCAGCCTTAGGAAAAACAGTGTTGGGGCTCCCGATTATTGTTGTGGTTGAGGCGAAACGAAGCGATTTCGTTGAAGGATGGGGACAGTACCTGGATGGCTTAGTCGCTGCACAGAAAATTAATAACGACAACACAATACCTATTCACGGGCTTGTCACGGATGGCGCGCTTTGGGAATTCGGAAAATTAGAGGCGAATCTGTTCACGCAGAACGAAACAGTGCTCGCGATAAGCGATTTAAAGAAGGTGTTCGGGGCAATTGGATACTTAATGCATGCAAATTTGCCCCTAACTTCAGAAGCGAATGCCCTAACTGCCTGAATTCTGATCAAAGTATTATTGTTAGCATTCCCCCAACTACGTTTTGAAGGTAAGAAGCATTCCTTCTTATGCCGCTAATAAGGGAGAAAAAATATGAAACGAATCGCAGTTATCACGACTATCTACCGCTATCTATCGCATGCGCAACATTTTGCAGATCGTTTTCTTGTTGGTTATCCGAAAGAAGGTAAATGGCATCGCCCCGATATGAAAGTCGTTTCGCTGTTTGTTGACCAGAAGCCGGAGGGCGACCAAAGCCTTGACCGTGCCAGAGAGTTCGGTTTTTCTGTGTATCCCACTATCGCCGAGGCACTGCGGTGCGGTGGTGATGAACTCGCCGTGGATGCAGTTCTTTCGATCGGTGAACATGGGGATTATCCGCACAATGAGAAAAACCAGGTGCTGTATCCACGTTATGAGTTTTTCAAGGCGTGCGTCAACGTCTTTGAAAAAGATGGGCGCGCTGTACCTATCTTCAATGACAAGCATCTCTCCTATAGTTTTGAGAAAGCGAAAGAGATGGTGGAGGATGGACACCGCCTCGGTTTTGGCGTGCTTTCGGGTTCATCTCTACCCGTCACCTGGCGGTTGCCAGATGTCGAATTGCCGTTAGAATGCGAGATAGAGGAAGCACTTATGGTAGGCGTTGGAGGATCGGATCCGATGGATTACCACGCATTGGAGGCGATGCAATGCATGATAGAACGCCGAAAAGGTGGAGAAACCGGGGTTGCTGCGGTGCAACTCATTGAGGGCGATGCCATTTGGCAAGCTGGCAAGGACGGACGCTGGTCGTATCAACTTCTGGAAGCCGCGCTCTCTCGGAGCGATACGCCATGCGGTTTAACGGATGAAGACGGCAGAACGCAAGATATGATCAGTAATGGTGAAATCTACCGACTCGTAGAAAACCCGGCTGCCTATTTCATTGAATATAATGATGGGCTGCGAGCGACACTCCTGATGCTCAATGGTGCGGTCCGGGATTACTGCTTCGCTGCGCAGTTGAAGGGCGAACCAGTGCCAGTGTCCACTCAATTCTTCTTAACGCCGACTCCGAATGTTACTTACTCAGCGTGTCTCATCGCTAAGATTGAAGAGCTTTTTGAAACGGGGGTTGCACCATATCCAGCAGAACGAACCTTGTTGGTGAGCGGGACCTTGGAGAGTTGTCTGACCTCGCGTATTCAGGGGCATATCCGTTTGGAAACCCCACATCTTAATGTTGAATACCATGCCCCTGCGGAATCACAGCATGCAAGGCGTTAAAATGTAGGGGATTTTTGCTTGGGTATTTCTTCAAGGTTCTCATGCCCGCCCAGGTCAAAACAGAATCAGAGTTCAGTACTTAACCCAAGTTGCCATCTTGTAGCATAACCTGTTAGGTTGTGCATCTTAAGCACGTAGGAAATCCACGGTCTCCTACGCTACGGACTACCTCCGAATCATGAACCCTTTCAGTGAAAAATGGGATGGGATGCCTAAAATCTTGTGAGTAGCAACTTGGATTACTTAGAGAAAATTTATTTTCGAATCAACATCTTCCGAGTGGCAGTGAATTCTCCGGCTCTGATTGTAAAAAAATAAAGTCCACTCGCAACATGTTCTCCCAACTCATTCCGCCCATCCCAATACGCCGCGCGGCTTTTGCTCTGATATATTCCTGCGGGTTGGTGTCCCAATGTTAGCGTCCGAATTAACCGACCGTCAGCGGCGTAGATGGTGAGCGTAACATCTGCTGCTTCGGCGAGTTGATAGGGTATCCATGTCTCAGGATTAAAGGGATTCGGATAATTAGGCATTAGGTCCGTCCTTTTTGGCGGTAGCATCTCCAGAAAATACTCGAGCACGCGTACGCCTCTTCGTAGTGCTGCGGTGTTCAAATCAAGCCGTTGGGCTTGGGTCAGCCACAGTTGAATGTCTTCAGGACGTAGGAGCGGTTGACTGGGGCCTATTCCTGTAGCAATAGAAACGGAAGGCGCGGCTGCCTCCGTGCCCATTAAAGCTGCAGCCAAAACGATATCACGAATGTCAACGGCACCGTCCCCGTTGACATCTGCTACGTCAGTACCTGTTCGCCCCAGGCGTGTTGTGATGCGCAGGAGGTCCAGAATATTTACGACTCCATTCCCGTCAACATCTGCGCGGAGCGGGCGTTCCTCCGAAGGTATCGCAGACGGTTCTCCGGTAACGAGTAATGCGAATTCTGATAAAGCATTGGGGTTTTGCACCAAAGTCTGAAAGTCTGGATCGCGGAGCATCACTCTGATTCCAGCATTTCGTTTAATGAATGTTATCGCTTCAGCCTGCACACCGAACTGTGCGAGAAGATCTGGGTTTTCAACGACCGTATTTATTGTAAAAGGGGTCAAAAGTCCCTGGATCTCCGGTTTCTGTAACTGCGACAGTACAGTCGGAAGCACATCTCGAATCTCTGTATCTTGGAGTGTGGTGCTATATTTTTCAAACAGGTAGGTAGCGAGAGAAATATTCGAGGTTGCAATCGGCAGAGCAGTGCGAAACTCATCTTTCTCAAGATAGATATCAAAGAACATACCCCAGTTCCACAGATTATCACTCACTTTAACGAGCAGAAGATTATTCCCTGCATTCAGATTAACGCGGAACAGGTCTTGAACACCGGTTGTGCGTCTGTCCACTTTGTTTATGTGAACGACTTCACCGTTGAGCCAAACCTTAACGGAGTCGTCACTGCCAACACCCATCGCAACGTTTTTTCTATCACGCGGCGAGATGATATTAATCAAAGCGTACGCAGAGTGGTAATTCAATCCTCGATCGTTGCTCAACCCTATCCTATTAATAACCCTGTTGACATTATCTGAATAGCAGCCCCAACGCCAGAACAAGCAGTCGACTTCCGGGAAAATTTGCCCGCGCGTCCATTGCAACTGCCCTAAGGTATCTCCTTCGTCTACGCCGTATTCCGCGACGAGGTTTTCAGTGAACGTTCCGTTACTTGCGACAGCCAACTGATCGCTCTCTATATCTCCACCACTGGCAATCATCCATAGCCAGGGGCCTTCTATGTAAGCTTCAATGGGAAGGCAAAGCGTTATCATGGATAGGACAACACAGCCTAAGAAAATAGAGTTTGTTTGTTGCTCATATTTCAAACAGCAGCGAAACTTCTTTGTTAATTTTTCATGGTAATGTAGCAGGAGATTGGCGAGTGAATTTTGAAGAGTCGTTTGTAAGGTTTGCCAAGAGTGATAGGGATTCATAGATGTTTTCTACTTGAAATTGTCTTTTCTTATGAAGGGCCACGCGCTGAAGGAAGTTAAGAATATTACCCGAAATTCAATGTTTTGCTATAATGTATGTAATATAATCCAAGTTGCCAGTTCTGTAGTATAACCTGTTCGGTTGTGCAGCTTAAGCACGCAGGAGACCAACACCCTACGCTGCGGAATGCTGCGGATCCTGAAGGTTTTTCAATGAAAAATAGCAGATGCGTCTCTAAAATTGTGTCCATAGCAACTTGGGTTAATGTATGTAATATATCATATCCAACCATCATACGTCAAGGGTAACGACTAATGAAATTCAATCGTGAAGAAATTTTAGCGCAACTGCGCAGTAACATTGATGCAGGTAAGCCTATCATCGGAGCAGGTGCCGGCACAGGTATCTCTGCAAAATGTGAAGCAGCAGGTGGCATTGACCTGATTATTATTTACAATTCTGGTAGATTCAGAATGGCGGGCAGGGGTTCACTTGCTGGAATGATGCCTTACGGTGACGCGAACCAGATCGTCGTTGAGATGGCGAGTGAAGTACTACCCGTTGTTCCAGACACACCGGTCCTCGCAGGGGTCTGTGGCACAGATCCGTTCCGTTTGATGGATGTCTTTTTAAGTCAGATAGATGCAATCGGGTTTTCCGGTGTGCAAAACTTCCCGACAGTGGGTCTGATTGATGGTGAATTCCGTCAACTGCTTGAAGAGACCGACATGGGATACGGCCCCGAAGTAGAGATGATTCGGACAGCGCATCAGATGGGAATGCTCACGACACCGTACGCGTTCAACGAAACCGAGGCGGAACAGATGGCAGATGCGGGTGCGGATATCCTCGTTGCTCACATGGGCCTGACGACGAAAGGTTCTATTGGCGCACAAACTGCTCTCACGCTTGAGGATGCCGCGAAACGGGTGCAGACAATTCACGACGCGGCGAAAGGCGTTAACCCGGAGGTACTCGTTATCTGTCACGGCGGTCCCATCGCGGAACCGGAAGACGCGACGTACGTGTTGGAGAATACCGAAGGGGTTGTCGGTTTCTACGGTGCGTCAAGCGCAGAGCGTCTCCCAACAGAGCGCGCAATTACGGCACAGATTGAAGCCTTCAAGCAGATTCGGTTATAACACTATTTCTCACATTATATCCTATATTTATAGTCCTCTCGTGAAGGTGGAATCATACGGCACAAACTAACAGTTTGTTCTACAATCCGTCTTTTGTGTTGGAAGGCGGTTGAATTATCTTCAAGCAGAAATGGCATAATTCCAATTTCAAAAAACAATCTTTGGGCTGATGTCGGGTCTTAATTTAAAGTAAATTTTTGCCACGTCACTGGGGGACGTAAGAAAATCCTCAGTGGTGTTGGTATCACTGAGGTGTTTGCCTTCAGTTTTCAACTTGTCATGTACTTCACGCTCTAATGTTGTTGCATCCTCTGTTCGGATTAGAAGTGGAATTATTGGGTCTTCAGCAGCACTAAGGGTTTGTTCTTGAATCCGTTCAAAAGGATCGCGTTTCGTGTGCCCAACGTTGCATTTCCACAGCCATATGGAGCCCCGTATTGCCAACCTTTGATTTTGGGGAAAATAAAAACAGTACACCCACTCTCCGCCGGATCCGAGCTCAAGTGGCCCAATACTCCAATAGGACTCTCTATTCACAGTTGCTCGATGTTCTGCATTTGGTAAATTTTGAAGAGCAACGCTGACAAGAGCGTCCTTGGTTCCTTCAGGTGGTAAACCCCCAAGTTTTTCGTGGCGTTCGGACACTCCTTTGATGATCTCAACTTTAGATGAAGCTCCTTTATGTCCTGCATATTGATCGATGATAAGGCCTCTTGCACTCCTTGTTGCAAAAGGAATGCCTATAAATTGATAATCCTTACTAAACGCCATAATTCCTCCCGTTCAGATTCGAGGGTATTGATGAACTCATAATATCGTGCAGTTCCTGTGCATTGGTGCTCATGTTTTTAGCAGTACGGGTTCGTGAACTGTTGATTCGTATTATTATCTCGACGATATTATTCGAACTTACCTTATCTTTTAAAGTTAACGTCCTACTAACTCCTACTCACTGGCGAGATAGTTCTCGTTGATGTAGCGCGTAATTATCTCAATCTCTTCCTGTTCGAGATAGAGACCGGTCTCTATCATCCGGGCGATGACCTCGGTTGTTTCCTCTTCAGAACGCGGTGGGTAGTCTTCAACATCCGTGACGGGATGACATTGCGAGCATTTGTCCTCAAAAAGTGCTTTCGCCTCGACCTCGTTATAGGTATCGATTTCCGTTGTATCGGTTTCAACTTCTACGTCCATTTCCATAGCGACATTTGCGATTTGGGCGGCCTCTTTTGCTTCATTCGCGCGTATCTGTTCTTGTCGTTGTTGCCGAGCCGAGGTCTGAATGTCAGGTGTAATCGCGATAAGATACGCTGAAACCGTCCACTCCTCTTCTTGATGAATCGGTTCACCGATCATCGGCTTTATCGCCATACGATTAACGAGACGGACCCAGTCAGTCGGGGTCCGTGGCTTCGCGAGAATCGTGCGTAAGTCGTGGCAAACGACGCACTTGCCTTGTAAAACGTGCTGCCCCTCCCGCAATTTTCGTTTTGATGCGAGTTGGTCAAGCTGTGCTTCCGTTGGCAATCCAGCGTTTTCAAGCAACCTACGGGTCCGCGTGATGCCTTCCTCGCTAAATGCCATCGTCTGTGTTCGCAATACCGCTTCTCTGAGTGTGAAGGGCACCGACAATCCGATCAATAGATAGGTGCAAATCAGTAGCGTCGTACCAATATACGGCATCGTTTCCTCAAAGTGCCGGAAGAACCGAAGGATGGCGATCTTGACGAGGATCAGCACGCCTATCGTAATGCCGAGCATCAGATGTGCGACGGTGCGAGGCGGTAGTTCAACTTGGTAGTTCCACAGGCGCGGCACCATGTGCCACATCATAAAGACGTAGAGGATCGCATAGGCATAGCCGATGAGTCGGTGGAGTAGCATCAAAGAGGGCGGTGCTTCACTCGTCCGGGTCTCTTTATCAAATGGGTAACCCCATAATTTAAACATCAAGAAAACGGAGGCATTCGCGAGTCCTAAAAAAATTAAGCCAAGAATTGCACTTGTTGAAGTAGACATTTTACACTTTCCTTGAGGGTAAGCGACGCAGTTTGTGTCTCGATCGTAGTGGAATGCAGGCCAGGAACCGATAAATTAAAAACCTTCCTACACTTCCAAGGTCGGGCGATTTAATCGGGAATGATAAGGAGGCTCCATGACAGCACGTTGACGCTCATTCGCCCATTCCGGTATTTCATAAGCAGGGACGTACGCCATATTGCCTGCGGTATAGCGCGTCAGAATTGAGCGTCTCGGATGTTCAGCAGTCCATGGAAGGGTTCCGTGCGTCACTGCCTCCGTGAAGATTGCCACATCGCCAGCGTTGCAGACGAGCTGCCGGATATGTTCTTGGTGTTCCTGATAGAGCCGCATCTTTTGTGGACACGGGTAGTTGCTCTTATGGCTGCCCGGTATAACGATTAACCCACCCGCTCCCGGTGGCACATCGGTTAACTGGAACGTTACAACAGTCAAACCGTTGTGCATACGTCCATCTCGAAAAATATAGTACTGGTTCGGATCGAAGCCGGGACCGGAAGATCCATGGAAAATGAAACCCTCCGCGCCTTTGTCCATCGACAGCAGGAACATCTGATGATCCATGCGGAAACCCTTCCCCAGTATCTCGTTGAGATAAGGAACAAGTGTCGGATGCGCGAGCATGTGTCGGAACGGATTACACCACGGTTCTTCCCATCCAAGCATACCGCCGAGTTCTCCTCTCCCCTGTTCACCTTTCAGTTCTGCGGAGCCGCCATCAAGCGTCTGATCGCCTGGACGAATGCGTGCTTGATCACTATGTTTATCAATTGCTTCGTTCGCGAGTGCTACCTCTTCAGGTGTTAGCACATTCTTGATAATAAGATAACCGTTCAGATCGAATAGATATTTTTCATCAGCATTCATTTTTTACTATTCTCCTTGCCATGGTCTATCCGCTATCCAGACCATCGGTTTTCGATGAGATGGGTACATACTTAAAAATAAAGGCATCTGCCCTCACCTGATTTTATACTGGAAGGTTAGTGCTGGAAACATCTAAGCAAAAACACCTCTTCCACTTTATACCGCGTAAGCCACGGATCCATCTTCACGCAGAGGTGTCGTGCCGGTGTTCATCGGTCGATACGGAGTTTTCTCGATTAAACTGTCGTCAAGTTCAATGCCCAAACCTGGAGCTTCAGGGATCGGGATGTATCCACCTTCTCGCTGATATGCGACTTTATAGACAGCAAAGGCTTCGGATTCGTCTCCCTTCGTATATTCCTGAGTGATGAAGTTGGGGATACTCGTATCTAAGTGAAGCGATGCGGCAGTAATGAGCGGGCCGAGGAAGTTGTGTGTGACAACAGCACTGTGATAGGCTTCAGCAAGTGCCGCGATTTTCTTGCAGTGTGTTATGCCACCTGCCAAACCGAGATCGGGACGCACGTATTGCGGTCCACCTGCCTCCAAGAGTTCACGGAATTCCCAGATGCTTACATTGCGTTCTCCGATGGCAAGTGGGGTTGTCATCCGTTTTGCTAATTCTGCTTGCGTTGTAATCGTATCTATCTGGATTGGATCCTCAATGAAATAGAGGTTAAATGGTGCCAGCGCGGATTCTAAGAGGATGCCATTCATCGGGGTCAGTTTCCGATGTACCTCAACGATCAGGTCGAGATCGGGGCCGCCGCCTTCACGTGCAGCAGCGACAATGTCGCGTGCGGTCTTGACGAGTCGATCGACTGTCATATCCTGGAAATTTCCGACCACCGGATCAAACTTAAGTGCCGTGAAGCCTTCTTCTACAGCGGCTTTCGCTGCCTCGTACATCGTTTCGGGTGTGCTACCGCCGCCGAGGAGGTGCAGTCGGATTTTATCGCGGCAGTTGCCTCCTAACAGTTCCCAGATCGGGGCACCGAAGTGTTTGCCCTTGATGTCCCATAAAGCGATGTCCACTGCACTAATGGCACCGCTCAAAGCAGTCCCGCGAAACGGACCCATGCGGTAGAGGTATTGCCAGTGATGCTCAATCCGCAACGGGTTCTGTCCAACGAGGTATTTCTTAAACGTATTGATGATGCTATCAACGGCTTCTGGGTAGCCCCAGCAGGCTGTCTGTCCCACGCCGCTGATACCGGTATCTGTATGCATCCGAATCACATAGCCGTTTCCGATAAAAAACGACTCAATTTTATCAATTTTCATGTATCTCTCCTGCCGAAAGTGAATTAACTTGGTCTGTTGCATTGTATCATAGGTAGATCAATGTGGCAACAGACTTTTCTATAGCGGATGTCCGTATTTTGTCAAAGGTGGTTTCTTGACTCTCAGAAACTGCTGACATCGTAGGGGACAAGTATCCTGTCCCTGTTCACTCTCAGCCGGACAGCGAAACCCCACCCTTACGTATGAAAATGAAAGTTTTACACATGCTTCCACAGTAAACTTTCATTTTTCTATTTGATTTTGCATCCGCTCTATGCTATACTTTTGTATAGGTACTTAAAAAAGCAGGAACAATACAGAAACTCTATAGAAACCTTGATTAAGGAACTGACTTGTCATGCATAAAAATCGCACCCTTATTCGCGGTGACAACTTGGAAGAAATGCGGAAGTTTCCCGACGCATGTATTGATTTAATCGCCACAGATCCACCCTTCAATTCCAAGCGCGATTATTTTGTCCCATACCGAGATGCACAGGGAAATCAACCAGATGCCCTCGTCAAGGCGTTTACAGATACGTGGGTATGGGGCGATGCTGCCGAAGAAGCCGCAGAGCATTTGATCGTCAAAGAAGGGGAGCAAATCGGCGCGACTATCCAAGGCTTACACCAGTTTTTGAATGAAACACCCATGATGGCATATCTTGTGATGATGACTGCACGGATTGTCGAGATGCACAGACTTCTTAAAGACACGGGTTCTCTTTATCTCCACTGTGATCCCTCTGCGAGTCACTACCTCAAAATTGTTCTCGATTCGGTTTTTGGCCCGCAAAATTTCCGAAATGAGATTGTTTGGAAGAGACGTTTAGATACACATAACCTCTCTACTTCCGCTATGGGCAGAAACCACGATATTATATTTTATTATGCAAAATCCTCCAAAACTCTGTACCATATCCAATATACACCTTACGATCCTGAATATATCAAATCTCATTACAAATACGATGATGCAAAAGGGAAATATCGGTTGCTCCCATGCACAAACGAAAGCGGAGGAAACAAACCGTATCCATTCATGGGAGTCACGCGAGCATGGCGCTTCAGCGAAAAGACAATGAATGAAATGTACAAATCTAACTTGCTAGTGCAATTAAGGGATGGAGGTCCATTTTACTATAAGAAATACATGAGCGAAGCAAGAGGCGTGCCATTACAAGATATTTGGGCGGATATTGCACCTGTTCGAGGAAGCGATAGCAGTGGTTACCCCACCCAAAAGCCAATACCTCTTTACAAACGTATCATAGAGACTGCGACAACTTCAGGCGACCTTGTCCTCGATCCGTTCTGTGGATGTGGCACAACGTTGGTAGCTGCGGAAGAACTCAAACGGGAATGGATTGGGATCGATCTGACATACCTCGCTATAGGTGCGGTCAAAAGTCAAATAGAGAAGTTTTTTCCACAACTGCGAAACAGTGTGACAATCACCGGAACCCCAGAAAACGCGGAGAGAGCCTTAGCGTTAGCAAGCAAGGATCCACGAGGTTTCGAGGAGTGGGTCGTCACACACGTGCTGAAGTTCAAATCAAACGCCAAGAAAGGCGCGGACGGTGGTATTGATGGTGCTTTCACTTTTCCTATTGGGAAAGTAAAAGGGAGACAAGCGTATAGCAAGATGGTGGCACAAGTGAAAGGTGGCAATTGGACGCTGAGTCAAATTCGCGATTTTCGCACAGCCATGCAGAATGCAAAGGCAGATTTAGGGGTGTTTGTCGTAACCGGGAAACCGACACGCGGCATGTTAGACGAAGCTCGACGCGCCGGAACGTACCAGATAGATGCTGGAGGCTTTACAATTTCAGTGCCTTGTCTACAGATTTACCAGATTCAGAATTATTTTAAGGGTGTGCTTCCCAAGCTCCCTTTTGGAGAAAGGGGGTTGTTGTAATGGTAACCAGTAAAATTCTTTAAGGAACGCCATGATATACATCAAATATAATAAGAAAGATAATGGTCCACATGAGAAAAAAATAATCTTGTTTGATCGAGATGCCTTCCAATCTCTTGGTGACGCTGCTCTCCTCAAAATTAACAAAAAGTACAGATAATAGCACTTAGTTATAGCATAAAGCTAAGAAGGCAAAAAAATGAACAAAAGCTAAACAAATGTCCACTGCTACATATTTATTCATTAATTAGATTCCACAGCCAAAGATTACATCTAGAGTAACTCTTTCAAAGTGACTGTGTATTCCAATGTAGAAAAATGAGATTATCAATCTTGTGAAGTGTTGGGATCAGCAGCCAGGGAAGCCATCCTCTAGGCCTCCTTCTCCCAACACAGCTTGCTC
>RKRR01000026.1 GCA_007571305.1 Candidatus Poribacteria bacterium
CTCGGAAACAGTTCTATTTTCTGACATTATCCCATACTGTCCTGGACTCCTACGCGACGCTCTTATCGCATCTGCAACCTCTCCTTCTGACAAAATTAGCAATTTCAGCGGCAACACGAAACAGTTTAGCAGGCAACTTTATCTCGATTTATAGCGTTTTTAGTTCACTCGGGCAAATACTCTTCGGGTGGCTATCGGATCGGGTCCGGTCAGTGCATTTCCTGACGTTTGGTGTCGGTTTCACTGCGATCGGTTTAAGCCTCCTATGGGAGGCCCCTTCGGCGCGTGTCGTCTATCTGCTATTAGCAATAGGTGGACTCGGCATTGCCTCTTTCCATCCACAAGCGACGACCTACGCAGGGGCACTCGCCGCTGAAGGCAGGGGGATGGGAACCTCCATCTTTCTCACAGGAGGGAACATCGGTCGGGCACTCGGTCCGTTGGTACTGATGTTCATTCCATACAATTTCGGCCTACAATACTTAGTTTGGGAAATGATACCTGGAGTGATTTTAGCGTTGTTAGTGCCAAAAGTGCTGAAATTCGAGAAGTCTCTGGATCTCACCGCTACGCCGCGTGGAAGGCTAGAAGAGGAGCCAAGACAACAAGAACCGTTTTGGACTGTTGCCCGCCCACATCTTCTACCCCTCAATGTGCTATTTATTATCGCGGCACTCCGAACCGTCACAGCAGTCGGGTTGGAAAACTTCCTATCCATCTATCTGGATGACCAAAATTATTCCGACCAAATGCGTTCGCTCGTAATCGCGATCTTCATCTTTGCAGGCTCCATGGGTATTATGTCGAGTGGTTGGCTTATCACCCGTGTAAACACCTACGTTCTGTTGTTGGTCTCACTCCTCGGATCCCCGCCCCTTCTCTATGCCTCACTGCACTCTGACGGTCCGAGTTTTCTTGTCTTCCTCTTTTTGGGGAACGTGGTGCTCTCAAGTTCAATCACGGTTAATATCATCTTAGCACAGATGATCCTGCGAGGGCACGAAAACATTGCGTCGAGTTTTATGATGGGTGCGGCGTGGGGTGTCGGAGGATTATTGAATAAGATTGTTGGTGTTCTGGGAGATCAATACGGCTTGCCTATCGTGCTTGATGGGTTAGTGATGGTTCCGGTGGTCTTGGCACCGCTCCTGATTTTGCTACGCGATCAACCGAACTTGTCAAGACCGAATGTATAAGGGTAGTCAATTTTCAGTTATAGCGCTCAGAGAGTAGGGGCATCCCTCGTGGGTGCCCGTAAATTCTAAAAATGCCACAACAGACTCAGAAAGTGCGTGCTGATTAGATCGCCGAGAAGAAGTGCGTAATCAAGGCGAAATTGGCGGACCTGGATGCCGATCCCACTCGTAATGCGATCATCTCGGTAACCGACACGGAGTGCCAACGGTTCGCTGATACGATACTCTATGCCGATATGCGATTGTCCACCGTAGCGTTGCTGCCACTGATAGGACAGAATCATCTCTCGGTTGAAAACGTGATTGTTCGTGTACGCGACTCCCACATTCCAATTCGCTGGAATAGATTCTTTCGGGGCAGACAAGGTATTCCAAGTTAAAGTCGTTTTCGAGATGTCCTGAAGATTGAATCCAAAGGCGAGACTGCCGAAGTCTTCTACATTAAAAAGGGCATTAAAATCGGGCAAACGGACGAGAAATCCCGCGTCAAAACCGTACCCCCAACTCCCATAATTATAGGTATCAAGATCTCCGCCACTCAGACTCTGTGTAATTAGTTTGGTGTTTATACCACACATAAACTCTGGCGGCAGAGAATCCCTCCCGAAATTATCCCACCACGACTGGCTCACAACCCAACGCGTGGCAAATGTCAAAATATAGGCGTTTTCGCTGTCGTTGAGGTAACCTACCGGAATGAAATCGGATTCTCTGGGTCGATTCTTTGCGAGGTTTCGTCGCGCTTCTGGTGTAATATTCGGATCAAACGCTGGGACGAGCGGATAGATAGGAATATCATCTACTCCTGCCCGAAACCATGACACTCCGAGGTTGAGTTTCGACAGGACTTGTGTTGTGCCACTGATATAGTTAAACGTGCCTAATCCGGAACGCCGCGCGGCGTGCATCAGGCAGAGTTGATAGTTATCGGGGATACCCGCGATGCCAGCCGGGTTCCAATAGGTCGCGGTTACATCGTCAGCAATGCTCACATAGGCACCGCCCAATCCGAGAGCTCTGCCGCCAACACCGCTCGTCAAAAAATCACCGGTGTAGTTTTCAGCAGAGGCTGGTAAAGCAGTAATTCCCATCCATCCAATTAACACCACTACGACACAAATAATATCTACGGTATTCGGTTTTTGCTGTTGCAATTTGACCAATGGTTTTTTCCTTGGAACTATTATGACGGCACCCGGAGCATGCCTATTACTTTATATTTAAGGATTCACGTCACGCACGCAACGAAATCCGACATCACTACTCAACAGGGAGGGTTTCTCCGCGAGGCGATTTGCGGCGCGGACGCTTTTTGCATTGAAACTCCACGATCCACCACGGACAACACGCCGTGCTCTGTTAGCATCAGCATTTGCGATAGCTTCTTGAACGCTTTCAGCCCCAGCAACAGGATTGTGGCGGAGCCCATTTGCATAAAACTTTCGGTGATATTCATCAAGACACCACTCCGCGACGTTCCCAGACATATCGTATACACCGTAGCCATTGGCAGGATATGTACCTATAGGTGTTGTGCGCTCCTCATGCGTACCAGATTTCGTGGCCTTACCGTAATTTGCTTTGTTGGAGTCAATCGCCCCCTCCCACGGATAGTCTTGTCCGATTAAACCACCTCGTGCGGCTTTTTCCCATTCGGCTTCTGTAGGTAATCGCTTCCCTGCCCATTGAGCATACGCCAACGCATCGTGCCAACTTACCTCTACGACAGGATGCTGATCGGTCGGGGAGGTACGAGAAACCGAGTTCGGTAATGATCTATGATTTGTGTCTTCAAGGAACCTTTTGTATTCCCCAACGGTTACTTCGTATGGGTCTATATAGAACCCATCAAGGTAAACAGTATGTACCGGTTTTTCATCGCGTTCTCCATTGTTGCTCCCCATCTGAAATTCGCCCGCTGGAATGAGTACCATATCGGGTGCCTGCACAGATAGGGTCGCTATAAAGCAAAAAGTGCCGTAGCAGAGGACATGCAGGACGCTATTCACTGCTCAACTCTGTTCAAATCAAACGCATTCCAATAATACTGATATTTCGTGGAAGTCCAGTCTTTGTAGATTTCGTCCCAAGTCATCCGATTGAAATGCGGTAGAAGCGATCCATCTGTGACAGGTTTGGAGTGCCCTTGATATCGATAGTCCACCGAGAGGCGTATCCGATCCGAAGTCTGATTCGGCATCGCCTTGTGAACGGCGTGGCTGTGAAAGAAGAGGGCATCGCCAATCTCGTAATCACCTGCGACCCAGTAGAGCCCATCCGCTTCTAAAGTTCCTGTATCTATACCGAGTCCACCTGCGCCGAGTGCAGGTTTGACAGGATAAATTCCCCCACGATGCGAACCAGAGAGGACTGACAATCCGCCCAACTCCCCTGGACAGGGGCCAAGCGGTATCCATCCAGTATAGGTTTCCTCTGTCCCGCGGATGTGGATGAAGTCTTGATGTGCAGGTGTCGTATATTTTGTGTTCTCAGGGAACATAATTCTTCCAATATTCCGCGGATGCACGAGTGTCTTTTCACCGAAAAGTTTGTCACACACGTCTATGATCGCCGGGTGGTGCGCGAATGCGTGGAAAGATTCCAAGCACTGGAACTCATCCAAGATGGGCCAATACCCATCGTCACCTTCCATGAAGGGACCCCCGGTGCGGATACCGTCCATCAGAGACTCGCCTCCCTGTGCCCACCCGTGCTGATGGCAGATATTCAAGAAATCTTGACGCAGTTCGTAGATAGAATCAGCATCAATCAAGTTACGAAAAAAGAGATAACCGTCCTGCTGTGCGCGCTCTCGGAGTTTTTCAGGCTGATCTAAGAGTTCATTTGAAACAAAAAAGGGTTCGATTTTTGCCATAACTTGCTCCTTGCTTGTGAACGTCGCGATGTTTTAAAGTTGGATAACGTGAATTTGATAAATAAGAGAAGTATTTTTGAATAAAGAGAACCGTTTTGGTATCATGAAGTTATCCCATCTTCACCAAAAGGAGTTCTTCGATGCGTATTATAGCACTTTTTTACGAAAGAGACGACTCTTTTTCGATTACGAGAAATGACAGACGAGGCAGTGTCTTCCGGAGACACCACCGCGAGAAAGACACAGGCAGCCGAGGTGCCTCCACCCGAGCGAGGTGATGCCGCTCGTGACTGCAGCAACTTTCAAGTCAATGGCATCTCTGCTTTGATTGCTTATCAACTTTCAAGAACAAACCCGCGCTGAAAGGTTCTGAACTTCAGCACATCAATGAAAACCCTTGATTTTTCCGCACGCTTGGTGTATACTTTAATACCATAATTTATTTAGGAGGCGAAATCGGTACCATTTAGTTTCGCGAGCCGAAGCCTGAGGTTATGGTAGGCTAAATGGAATCAAGGAGAGATTGTATGGGACTCACGAGCAAAGAACAGCAGTTTTACATAGAGAACGGCTATTTCCTGAAAAAGGGACTTGTCTCTTCAGAAGACATTGCGCGAATTGAGGAAGAGGTCGAAGACATACACAACCGCATGGCGGAGCAACCCGCTGATGGCATTGGAATCTCTTGGGAAGTCTACGACTCGGATGATCATCCGCCGCGTATCAAACAGTTGATGCACAGTGAGTTAGTGAGCTCGACACTAAACCGCCTGCTTCGCTCTGACGCAGTGTTGGATATATTGGAAATATTGATGGGAAAGAATATATCACTCTATCATAGCAAATTACTTCCAAAAGCGGGAGGCGATGGCACAGCTATCCCGTGGCATCAGGACTACGCCTATTGGAAAAACGATGAGAACAAACCGGTTATGATTAATTGTCAACTGGCTATCAGTGAGGCGAATCTTGAGAATGGGTGCATTCAGTTTGTACCCGGTAGCCATAACTGGGGTCTACAAGAGCATGAACGGAAACATCAGACGTTTGGAGTGTTTCTACCCGGGCACTATCAAGAACGGGAAGATGCCGTTGCCGTCGAGATGGCACCGGGGGACGGGGTCTTTTTTAATGCCCTGATTATTCATGGATCTGCCCCAAATAATTCGGCGAACGACCGGATGATGAACACGTTTGCTTACAATGTAACTGGAAACGGTGAGACCCAATGTCGGGAAGTCTTACGCGGAAAATCTCTGAGCACATGAAAAAAGTAACGGATGTCTGGAAAATTCTTTGGTTCTTGCTTATTGGTGTTGTGGTAGGTTGCGGTGGTGATGAAACCAGTAGTATAAATGTTGCACCACACATTCTGGTGTTTGAAGCAGAATCAGATATAGTTCCGCCAGGAACAGCGGTGCCCATCCGCCTGGAAGCCGCTGACCTCGAAGGGCATTCCCTATCATATACATGGGAAGTTACGGGGGGCGATCTAACAGAGAACGCGTCTGGTGCACTCTGGCGCGCTCCGCAAACTGAACGGAGGTACCAGATTGAAGTTACGGTAAGCGATGGAGAAAACACTACGAGAAGCACACTTGACATCCAAGTGTGGCGAACCCGTCCCGGAGACTATTATCCGTTGGCCGTAGGGAATGTTTGGCACTACCGTGACACAAGCGGTGCTGAGATCACTTTCGAGATTGTGGATACCATCCAGATTCAACGTGCGGGTGGGGAAACTATTGAGAGCTTTGTTCTCCAGAAATCGAGTAAGGCTGAAGATTTAGAGAACGTTGTAAACTACTCTTACCTTGGAACGAGCCTTGATGAAAAGGGTGAGGTTTCAGGAGTTGTCCAACACGCACAGAACACCACGTCCGGCACGGGCGATACGATTCTGTTTGTGCCTTATCTCCCACTATACCAATTCCCACTTATTCCGGGTGAGAGATGGGAGGTTAACTTTCAGGCACAATTAGTTCCCGAACTCTTTCCCATTGGCGGTGGACTCGACGAATTTGAAGTGATTTCAGAAGAGACGGTGACCGTGCCAGCAGGAACTTTTGAACATGTCTTCCAAGTTCAGGAATCCTTTCAGTGGGGATTTGATATTGAAAATCAGAACGTTCCACTTGACATCACTGTCGCAAAAAAATGGGTTGCACCGGATGTCGGGATTATCAAATTTACACAATCACAGACTCGAGGTGATGTGACTGTTGACACGGTCTTCGAACTTGAGTCCTTTGAGTTAGCCGGAAATTAAATTTGTGAAAAACACAACAAAAAAACCAGAAATTTTAACCTCTACTGTAGGTTCCTATCCGGTCCCGGCATGGCTCCTGTCAATGCCAACGGAGCAAACACTGCTTGATGCGACGCGGGTTGTCGTAGATATCCAGAGGCAACGGGGTATTGATCTCCCGACGGATGGCGAACTTTACCGCTTTGATGCCAACCACCCAGATACCAATGGAATGATTGATTATTTTATCCGTCCGCTTTCTGGTGTGAGAGCTGAAGTCGGGCGGCAGGAATGGCATGAATTTCGGCAGATGCAGACGATGTCGTTCCGTGCGAAACCGGCAGGGGTTGTTGAGAATGCTTTGGGAGAAGGCACGTTAAACCTCGTTTCTGATTACGAACGCGCAGCAAGTGTGTCTGGAAAGGATATCAAATTCACGGTAACGAGTCCTTACATGCTCGCACGGACGCTGTTAGATAAATATTACGGCGACTTTGATTCCCTACTGACTGCTTTAGCGGAAGTATTGGCGACACAGGTACGAGAACTGGATTGTGCCTGCCTTCAAATTGATGAGGCAAATATACCCGGCAATCCACAAGATGGCCCTCGCGCTGCTGAGGCGATTAATACTGTCCTTGATGCATTTAGTGGAGAGAAAGCAGTCCATTTCTGCTTCGGCAATTACGGTGGTCAGGTAATCCAAAAAGGGAATTGGAGTGCTCTCGTGGACTTCTTGAACACGCTCCGATGCGACCATCTGGTCTTGGAACTGAAACATCGTCCTGAGGCAGATCTTGAGGCACTCAGGGAAGTTACATCAGATATAGTACTCGGCATTGGGGTAATTGATGTGAAAGTCAACCCTATTGAGACACCCGATGACGTGGCATCCAGTATCGAAACAGCAGAAAAGATATTGGGTGTTGGACGGATTGGCTGGGTGCATCCTGATTGTGGCTTTTGGATGCTCCAACGTTCTGTGGTAGATCGAAAGATAGAGGCACTTGTACAAGGCAGAGATAAGTATTTGGGACTTACCTAACGAGATGGTTGTCGATTGTCAGCCCGGGTTGCTATGCAATCCTTTCTACTACCGGTTAAAAGAGAGTGTAACTTCACCAGAAACCCACTTAACCGATAACCAAATGAAAGGACACAGATGTTTGAAGTTCAGCTACCGATGTTAAAAAAATTTCAGAACGTTGCTGGTGCTGCTGCGGGAATAGGGTTCATACTCGGCACGCTAATTCCTATCGTGGCTATTTTTATTTTAGACTGGCAGTGTCCGTTTGGAGATGGAATTCTTCGGATCGGGAGTTTTTTGGTAATTGCAGGGTTTGGAAGTGCCATTATTTTCGGTAATATTGTTGCTCTTGCTCTCATCGGTTTTGCGAAATATCGCCAGATACTATCCAATTCATCAAAAAAAGGGAAATAATAGGGGAATAAAGTGGAATTCAATTTTTTGCATGTCCTCTTACTGTTTGGTACAGGTATTGCCGCGGGTTTTTTAAACACAGTCGCTTTCGGTGGCTCCCTGCTCGCCCTACCCGTGCTCATCTTCCTTGGCCTGCCTACTGCAGTAGCAAACGGTACCAACAGAATCGCCATTTTCTGCCAAAACCTTAGTGCCATTATGGGCTTTCGCCGTAAAGGGGTCTCTGATTTTAACTACGGCATCCTACTCGCTATACCAGCAGTTATCGGTGCCGTGATAGGTGCTACAATCGCTGTTGACATTAAGGACGCAGTATTTAACCTCATCCTCGCTGCTGTGATGATTACCATGCTGGTTTTAACGCTGATCAACCCAACAGATCGGTTAAAGGACAGAATTGAGAGCAAAGATACGCGCTCTAAGATCATTGCGGTGGTTGTTTTCTTTTTTATCGGAATTTATGGTGGGTTCATCCAAGCAGGCGTAGGTCTACTTGTTATAACTGCTCTGCGTCTTCTTACAGGTATAGACTTAGTTCGGACGAATGCGATTAAAGTTTTTGTTATCTTTTTTTATACCGTGGTCGCACTCGGCATTTTTATCATAAAAGACAAAGTTAATTGGTATTTGGGACCAACATTGGCAATTGGCAACGCGTGCGGAGCATGGCTTGGAAGCCATTGGGCAGTTGAAAAAGGCGATAAGTGGATTAAAGTGGTGCTGATTGTCGCTGTTCTGGCTTTCGCCATCCGTCTTGTTTGGATGAGTGTGAGTGGAGGTTAGCGACTCAACTCTTGATACGAAAAGATGAGACGGTGGATAGCGGTAATGTGTGAGGTGAGTGTAAGTATGCCAAGTGTACAGAGTAGAATCATGCCTGTACTTTGGAGGAAAGGATACTTGTGTAAGAGTGCCCCTTGTAACACAGTCCCAGCACCGAGTAAAATAATGCGCTCTGGGCGTTGCATGAGTCCCACCTTGCAGGTCACTTGAAGTCCCTCGGCTCTTGCCCTTACATAACTGACGAGTATTGAACCGAACCAGGCACTGAACGCGAGAATTATCCCGAGTAGACTTTCCAAGCCATAAAAGTAGATGAGGGCCCCAAGGAGAAGAAACCCTTCCGAATATCTATCGATAACAGAGTCTAAGAGTGCACCCGATGCGCGCGGGTTCCTTTGTGCTCGAGCCACTGCCCCATCTATCATGTCAAAGCTTCCCCCAAACAGAATCAATATCCCACCTGTGACGAGACGACCTGTCGCAAAGTAAAAGGTCGCGATAAGGTTCACGAAGAATCCGGAGAGTGTCACCATATTCGCTGTAATACCGATCGCAACCATCTTATTTGCCACGACAGACAGAATAATTTCAAGTCGGGGTTTCAATTTCGCTTCAAACATACGGTTTTTCCTCCTTGTCAGACGAGTTTGAAGAGAACTCCGTCCTGCTTTTCGCTGCAAATCGTAAAGACTCTTGCCGATCTTTGACTAATTCTGAGGCAGGAATCGATTCTACTTGACAAAGGAGTTCCAAAATTGCGGATTCAATGTCCATTGGGTGCCGCGCGATTTTCACTTTCTCGTGTTCAGAAAGTTGTGTATCCGGTGGTGTCACGAGTACAACCCCATCACTCCATATAAGTTCCGGATACGCGTAAGTGCTGTCATAAGCTTCATCGAAAATCGTGATGATAGGGTGCGGCAATTTTAGCAATTTCAATTCAGCGTTCTGAATTGCCTGCGCACAATCTAACGAGGTTCGACGTTGGACTGTAGCAATGTGAACAACTGGCAGGTTCCACAAAACAATAGGCTTTTTGAGGCGATGCGCCAACGTCGTTAGCCGTAGAAAACATCGCCACTCCGCAGCACCGTTCAGGCTTTGTGCATCGCTTTGTATCAGGATGACTCTGGTGTCCCGTATCCAAACGAGCCCGGCAAACTTAAAGGTTCCCTTACTTCCGGCTCTGTCTCCGTACAGTTTGATTGCCTGAGTGAAGGGCGGCTGAGGATATTTGGCGATACTTGATGACATATATCCAGGGTCTTGGTCGATAGTGAATTGTATAAAAAAGGCAGGGAGGTGCATGAAACACCCTCCCTGCCTAAAAGGTGATGGGTTTCGCTTATTCGCCGCTACGTCCGCCAATGGCGTTGATAGCAAACAAGCCGACACCCGCTGCCACAGTCGTCAGAAACACCAAAGCGCGCTTGGATGAGGAGAGCTCCTCGTGGACACCTTTGGCATCCTCAAGTATCATCTCGATTTCACTGATTGCTTTTTGATTGGCTTCAACATTCGCCAATAGCATCTTCACGTTCCCTTCGATTGATTCAACGAGTTTGCTTGTTGCCTCCTCTGCCATCTTGTGCTCCTTGATCATCTTCTTGATTCCAGCAAGATGCTCGTCAAGATGAGCGATTTCGTGAATGATAGCAGATTTATTCGCTGCCAAGGCTTCTTTGATACTGGAAGAGACTGCGTCCCCAGATTGACTCACAGCAGCCATCAACTTTTCTTGTGATTTTAGGCTTGCCTCAAGTGCTTCGATTTGTGCCTTGAGTTCGTCCATACTCTTATTAAGTCCGCTAATTTCTCCTTGGAGCCTATCTCGCGTTGCTTCGGATTCGGCTAGCTCTGCCCTTAGCTGTTCAAGCTCTGCCTGCTTTGCTGCAAGTTCTTCCTCAGTAACGTCCTTTACCTCTTTCATCATAGCGATTGGAATACGCAATCTTTCGCCGGGATAGATAAGGTGCGGGTTGGTGAAATCGTTATATTTGCTCAGTTCGCGCCACCGGAGTGGGTCCTTGA
Source organism: Candidatus Poribacteria bacterium (assembly GCA_007571305.1). GTDB lineage: Bacteria > Poribacteria > WGA-4E > WGA-4E > WGA-3G > WGA-3G. The sequence continues at coordinate 10,575 of RKRR01000026.1, forward strand.
GGTGCTCTTGGCAGAGATCCCAGAGAGTATCACCCTTCACAATGGTGATGAGCTCGGTGCTACCATCCTCTTCGTGCGGTGTGATTTTCGCAGATGCGGATAACACATAAATTCCACTGAGTGCCGCGCAAATATACAGAACCAGTGTCAACTTCAGTGTGCCTCTTATCATTTTCATCAGTTATCTCCTTTAAAATCTATAAGAGAGGGACGCAAAGTGAGTCGATCCGACTCCGTTAATTTCACTCGCCATACCATCTTGGATGGCATAGTCAATCTGCAAGCCGCCGATGTTCACGCCAAATCCTCCGAAAAGATTTTGGGTGTCGCGTGATGCTCTGACCCCACCTCGGATAGCAAGAGCGGTGGATTTGTAAGTGACAATGGTGTATTCAGTACCGAGTCTTAGGCTTGTCGCACTCTCGTCAAGATTGACCATCTCTTGCTCAAGATCGGCTGCGAATGTGACAACGTTACCCATATAGAGGTTATAGGCTGCGCCGACGCTAATCACCATCGGTACTGTGTCTTCACCCAGGGCTGCCCCCAAGTATTTAGCAGCGAGTCCGTAATGGAAGGTTGGGACCTTTTCCTCGCCTACATCTATGTGAAGGGCATGTCCCATCAGCCCAACATCCACGCCACCAAACCCACTCTGACTCTCAACCCCTTCTGCTCCAAAGTTATCCATCAGCATGCGACCTGTTAAACCGATACCGAAGTTTCCGAAACCAATGCCATAGGAGAGGGAATAGGCGTTCGCACTATAATCGAATGTGCCCCCGTAGCGTTCTTTAGCATCATATTGCTGGATACCATTTACGCCCGCATTTGTAACAGCAAGCCCGATAGATCCGGCTGAACCGAGAGATTTCGTCAATGCGATGAAGTTATGGCTTCTATCCAGATCGAGTTGCTGTGTTGAAAAATTGAGACTTAAATCCGCTGCGGAGCCCAGCCCTGCTGGGTTCCAAACGGTTGCGGTGGCATCATCGGCGATTGCTGTGAAGGCACCCCCCATGCCGATCGAGCGTGCACCGGCACCAAGTCGCAGGTGTGGCATGGCATCCACTCCGGCAAAACTGACCGGTGACACCGCTAGGATAAGAAAGAAAAGTGGCATTAAACCGCATAGCAATTTCGGGCCCTGTTTGGAAGCCCATTTCGCAATTTGCTTTGTCATTAACATTATATCCTCCTTCAGTGTCCACATCGGGAACCGGACAGATGCCCGATTCCCGATATGCAGACTGCCGTTTACTTAGCGCGTCAGTGCAAGTTTGAGAATAGCATACTCTGGCTCGAAACCATCTGCCACCAGGATTTGACAGAAATAAACACCTCGAGCTAAGTCTTCGCCAGCAGTGGTGGTTCCATCCCAACCAATTGCGGCTTTGCCAGTGTACTCACCTGCATCCCAAACCTCGTTATCTACAAGGACTCGAACCGGACGGAGCGTCATGTCGTAAATGACGATGCTCACTGTGGATTGTCGAGTCAGTGTGAAAGAGATACGAGTATTCTCCTTGAACGGGTTAGGGACGTTAATCGGACGCGATGCCAATACTGGGCCTTCCTCACTCTCAACAAAGAACGTAAACTCATGAACCGCCATGTTCGATTTACGGGCACCGGTGCTCTTGTCAGAAACGTTACCCTCTTTATGCGCCATGTCAGATACTTCAAGCTTAACGGTATGTTGTCCGAAAGCGAGATCAACATCCGGGGTGTATATCACCTGTGATGCAGACTTCTGATTCGGTTTGAGATTAATCAGTCGGTCATCGAAAACGAATCGGATAGAATCAGTATCTATGCCGGATTCAGCATCGGCGTAGGTTATCGAAATCTGCGGACGGCGTTCAGTCATACGTGCCTCATTCTGTGGGGACGACATCGTGATAACCGGAGCGGCAGTATCAAAGTCGATTGTGAAACTACCCTTCGCTGTGGCAGAGTTGCCGATTGTATCGGTTGCGCGGACTTCAATCGTATAAGTTCCCTCATCAAGAGGTTCTTCAGAAATGAAATCCAAACGTGTGATACCCTCAACATCATCTTCACCATCGTCTTCGGTATCACCTTTCACCTCCTTACCATTGCTATCCATCACGACGATATCCATTTCGTCAATGCCTGATGCATCGTTGGCACTCGCGGAGATTACCGGGAGTCCAGCACGGATAGTTCCTGTTGGCGTAATAGAGGTGATTGTAGGTGCGACATTATCGACTTCCAGTGTGAAGGTCCATGAATGTTCTCTTTTACCGCCTTCGCTGATAGCGATGACTTTGACGGTATGCGTTCCTGCTGTGAAGCTATCGGCAACCTGAAGGCGTCCATCAGCAATCTGTGCGGGTGCAATGGAGCGGAGCGGTTTGTCATTTATACCGAACTTCACACTTACAACCTTGGATTCCGCATCGTTAACAACTGCTGAGATCGTTACCCAGCTTTCACCGCTGATGGTTCCCGACGGAGCCGCTTCAGTGATGACTGGCGGTGTTGTGTCTGCTGGAGTCCCTCCGATAGCAAACTCAGTGGAGCTCTCACCGACGTTGCCGAGAACATCGGCAACCCGCACGGTTACTCGATACGCACCCCCACCGAGTTTCTCAGTGCGGGTGTAGACCAACGTGCTATTATCAGTTTCCACAGTTTCCTGGTCAACCGCAACATCGATGCTTCCTTGTTCGGGTAGGATCCGTGTTATACCAACTGTTGGGCCAGCACCCAGTTCCGTAGTTGACCACGCCAAGACTTCCTGACCGTTCTTGTCGGTCCCACTACCCTCACCGTCATTATAGGTTGCGTGAACGGTTAGCAAACTATCTACTGTATGGTCTTCCGAAGGCGTTTGAATTTCGACCATCGGACCTGTGTTATCCAACTTGATTTCTTTCAACGGGAGACCAACCGAACCGTTCCGTTTGGTAATAACTGCATCCGGTGTATACATTCCGTCGGATAATCCTGAAACATCTACCTTGAGCGAGAAAGTATTGTCAGGATCCTCCTCACTTTCGGTTGCTACTTCACTGCCACCAACAGAACCGCTGAGATCTCCAGCATCCAACGAACCATTGTCGACATTAAAGCCTACAGTAAGTGAACTCCGAAGCGGAATCGGTTCCGGTGGTGTTCTCGGAACATCCACACCGTCAACGGCTGTAACTGTCAACCTTGTAACGTCAGCAACTCGGAAATTGAGCACATTCACCGTAATTTGTGGAGACTCATCGGTTTGCACGTTACCAAATTCGTCAACTGCAAGAGCGTAGAGCATATAAGCCCCATTCTCAACTACTCCGACATCAGTTGTAACGTCCAGAGCCCCGACTTCACCATCGGTCATGACTTCATTGCCGTCGGCATCTACTTGAACTATTTTAATCGAGGCATACGTGCTCGGATCGGCAGTCGGCTCAGCGGTATAAATTGCTATCGGTGTTGGAACTGTTTCATCAGCTATTCCACCGACTGTGTAGTTGCCATCTGCGTCTGCTTCAATAGCCCCTGCGACATCGGCAACAGCGACAATGTTTGTTGGCCCGAGTGGTGCGACATCGTCAACGTTGTCAACCGATAGATAGGTCTTTGCCCCCGGACGTCCTGGGACTTCCTCAGCACCGCTGGTAATCGCGGTTGCGCTGACCATATACTGGCTATCATCCTTGGAGGCATCGCGTGCTGCTGCACTTTCTGCCGTGATCGTATCTTCCAGAGCCGTTGTGTCTACCTCAACTGACCATTTCAGGTAGGTTGGATAGGAGATTGGTTTACCTGACAACTCATCCAGGGCCGCAGCTTCAGCTGCAACCGCAACAACATCCGTGATAAAGTCGGCATCCTGTTGTAACGCTGCGATTTCTTCCTCGGTAGCGAGAACACCTGTATCGGCTGTCCCAACAACTTCATCCTCAACCATCAGATTAATGGAAGCAATCTCTGGATATGTCCGTTGTGGCGTATATCCATTGATAACGACTGTGCCTTGCGGACCACCACTATCTGGATTTGTTTTCGTAATGGACTCAGTGTCAAGAACGAGTGCCAGAATCTCAATATCCACTGGATGAACACCAGCATCTAATTTAATTGAGAAAGGCTCCGACATCTGTGTGAGATTAAGCGCATTGGTTGCCACAGCACGGACCAGGACAGAATCACCAGCACTTACTAACGCGTCAAAATCGGTGACATCCCAACGAACTTCAAAGGTTGACACATCTTCGCCCTCAGCGAACATCCGCGCTTCACCGATTGGCTGCCAATCACCGTTCGCGTCCACGTATTCCGCCCAAACAGAGGCAGGATGCACTGTGCGCATTACATCAAGCGTTAGCATCACACCATCAGTGGTGTTCGAGTAGATGGTTCCGCTTTCATAGGGTTCATCCGCATCACCATCACCGTTCCGGTCGCCAATACTGACGGCTGTAACACTTGCTTTGTCAGCTTCTGGCATGACGACTCTGAGCCTGCTCGGTTCAGCATAGGAGCCGACGTTGAAGAGCATATCAATTCCCATTGCCCGAATGCCGTATTCACCAATCATCAGAGGCATATGCGTACCCTGGATGGGCATCATCACGGTGTTCGGTGCATCAAAGGTAATCGGCACGAGATGATCAACAATGTCTAGCGAGGCACCTAAGGCTTGGTGTATCGCTCCAGCTTGAGCCTCCGTTAGCGTGAAGTTCTTGATTCCTAAACTCTTGAAAACCGAATTCGCAGACATTTGGATATCCCCAGGCGTGACCAATGCCAATATCGCCTCAGGACTGGTAGTCATAGCAAGGTTTAATATTGACGCATCGTCAAGTCCTCCAACGGTCTGGGGGAAGTTTTGCCTTAGGGATTGAACAATCTGATCTCCATTGCGCTCCAAAACAGATGTCCAAATCCTGGATGTCAACATGGTAGATTCAATTGTTAGCGGCATCCATGTGCTTGTCGGTATACCGTGAGCATCGAGTTGAACCTCTTGGTAGAACAAGTATCCTTCGCCTGGACCGACACCTTGACCGGCATAAGCAGGTTTCGGCGCGCCTACAACATTAAGAACTGCCGCACCGGGGTTCGGTGCAGTGGCAACGTAGATACCTTCGCTGTTCTTATAAACTGCTGTATTCGCATCACCAGGTTTAACCTCAATGTCTGCTTCAGGTGCGCTGGTGTCAACGGTAAAGGTTTCTTGAATCTGATCCACTGGATTCCCAGCAGCATCATGTACCAGGGCCTCTAAGTAATAGTTACCATCGGCAATACCATCAATGCTTGCAACCCAGATCGACTCGGTTCCGAAATCAAGACGTGGCACAGTAAAAACAGAAGCCAACAACGGATCAAATGATGCCTCGAAATTTCCCATCAGTTTGTTCGTATTGCGGAGCAATAGATTCTGAAGTCTGCGTTGTTGCTTTGGTGTCATGATACGAAGGACATCAGTTAGGGGAACATGTTGACGATTTAGAAATTTTGAGATTATCGAACTGGCTTGGGGTGACCCCAAAATGTCAAGCATTTCAGCCCGTACATCAGGTGTAAATATTGCGTCAATAATACCGCGATCCGCTAACTGAAGGTTACGCGGGTCAGGCATCGCCCAACTCTCAATTCGGAGTACTGTCGTTGCCGCCAAGATCCCTTCAAGAGACACAGTGTGCGGACTCTGTGCTATCTCAGCAAGTTTTTCGCGACTGAAGGTCGTGAGTTCTACGGGTTCAGCGAGCGTCCCTTCAAAATAATAGTAGGTGCTAACCCCAAGGGGAATACCTATGTCTGTTTCCCAGACGACACCATTTTCCTGAACCATCGGCTGCATATCAACAGCTATATAGTCTCCTGTCAAACCTGTTTGTGAATAGCGGAGAACAACACCAGAGAACAATTGGGTGTCTAAACTGGGCCATGCGGGTAGGTTGGTAGCGGCGAGAGTTTCGTCCAGCCGGAAGGTATAAGGAATGGTATCCGCTTGGAATTCATCTGGCGTGACCTGTCTGCCTTCAACGGTTCTACCACCTGAAAGGTTAAAGGTAACACCCCCAACGTTTGCCGATGGAACACGCGTATAAACGTGCAAACTATCTCTCGTGAGGTATTTACCGCCTTGCTCTAAGTAGGTGTAATCGGCGAAATTCGGCGTAATAGCATTTCCGAAGTTTTCAGGATCCAACTGGTGTGCTTCATTAGCGAAAGCAATGGCTTGATGGCTAGATGTTAGAATCTGCCGAATCTGCTTTTTGGGGAGATAGCCTTTTGGGACCAATGCCAGAACTGAATCCACGAGGTCTCCTGCTTCAACAGGTAGTGCTAATGCGGCAATCATCTTCTCTACAAACTGCTTTCCAGAGGTTGTATTTAGAGAGAGACCACCAAGACGCGATTTGCCAAAAAGAGCCTCATTTTCAGGCATTATCTGCGCAAACGGATTTGCTAATGGAGCCTCCATCGATGGTGGAATTGGCTCAGGCTCAGGCGTTGGTTCCGGAGTTGGCTCAGGCTCAGGCGTTGGTTCCGGAGTTGGCTCAGGCTCAGGCGTTGGTTCCGGAGTTGGCTCAGGCTCAGGCGTTGGTTCCGGAGCCCCAACATTCAACATCCCTGCGAGTTCATCAATGGCTTCTACATCTGCAAGCAAAGACTGCACCAGTGGATCACTGAGCATTGCTATGAGTTCTGCATCTGTTTTCAGCAATTCTATGAACTGGGGATCTGTGTCCGGCGCAAAATTCAGTAGCAGATCTGGAGCCGCAACGACAGCCCCAATAATCGCGGGATTTGCACTCAAAATCCCTTGGATCTGATCTGATTTCAGCCCTTCCAGAACAGATGGCAAGACTGCTTGAATATCCTCACGTTGAAGGGTCTCACTGTATTTTGCAGCTGCCTGTTCTGCCAGAGAAACTTCTTGCCCGAAAACGGTGTTCGGGATTAAAGTGTAAAGAACACACAATGTAAAAATCAAAAAACAAACGAGTGTTCGTTTTTTCATTAACTCATCCTCCTCGTTAAGTCTGCGCGCTCGTAAGACTAAGTACTGAGTTTCTTAGATGGGCAAGCGAGAATACAACAAAGACGACTGAGGTAGTTGTCTGCCCATCCAATCAACATCCTACCAACGAGCGTTAAAATTTCCCGATACCGATGTAACCATGGGATAGCGTTAGTATAGCCTATGGCACAGGTCAAAAGCAAATAAGAAGCGGGCATCTGACTTTAGTGATTTGACCCTGCGGGAATTTTTCTATTATTTTAGCATAAAGTGGCAAAATTAAGCAAACCTTTAATCGTTAAGTGTCAGAGACATTACGTTACACGGACAAAACCGGCAAACAGAATCACCCTACTAATTACGTGATGTTTTGTGCAATCGGTGAAAGTTTGTTCCCGCCGCATCGGTATATCATCGATTAAATTGCAGTCCGCACTATATAATAATACCACAACTCTTAGAATATGTCAAATCAAAATTTCAAATTTTTCCTGAAGATTTCTGGCTATTATTTCGTAGAAATCCACAATCTATTTGACATATTACCAAAACACACTTAAACTGTCAAGAAAAACAACACCGGAGACAAAAATGGCTATCTTGACTGAATCTGAAAAGAATCAATTGGACCAACAAGGTTTTTTGCTGCTGGAACGTCTTATATCTCCAGATACAACGACCCAACTTCGGGAACGTTCCTTATCATTGGCCGCAGCAGAGCAAAAAGAGGGCAAAGGTCATTTATACCTTGCGAATGACAGTGCACAACGCGTCTGGAATCTTGTTGACAAAGGCGAGATATTTGAAGAAACTATCCAACAGCCAAAGATGCTCGCCGCGATGGAATATTTACTTGGCACTGATTGCACACTGAGCTCCTTTACGATAAATGTGCTTTATCCTGGTGCGCCTGATACCGGTCTCCATATTGATTATCCGTTAGCAGGTCTCCCTACTCCCCGTCCAAACTTTCCTATGGTTGCCAACAGTGTATGGTTTTTAGATGACTGGACGCTTGAAAATGGGGCGACTAGTTGTGTACCGAGAAGCCATCGAAGGCTTGAAGTACTACCTGAACCCTATGTGGCATATGACGATGAGTTGCAGATTTGTGCGCCCCGTGGTTCTGTCTTAATCGTCAACGGAGCAACATGGCACGGATCCTCGGAAAATAGAACGAATAAACCACGCGTTGGGTTACTAGGTTTTTTCTGTCGTTCCATCCTGAAACCGCAGCAAGCCCACCTTGAATTGGTATCGGATGACGTTGTATCACGTGCGACACCTACCTTAAGAAGGTTGCTGGGTTTCGATTCGTTGCCGAATATGAACGCTTAACACCTTAATGGACAACGTGAGTTTTTTCTCCCATCAATATCCATTCAGATTCTGGGGTTTTCGGTGTTAATTGATACATCAATCGGACTGTGATTGTGCCACCCGGAGCACCGGATAAAGTGTCGAAAATGTAAATCCTCTCCTCATTTGGGAGGAGTCGGTTTTGCGCTTTCGCCGAAATTGGGACTTGCTCCTTCTGCCGTTCAGCCCCATCTGAAGAGAGAAATTTCGCTTCAAGAATGATGGTTCGCAATGTACCACCCGGCAGGATGTGGCCAGTTTTGCTTTGTAGTTTCACACTCACTTTCTCAGGTAGAATTTCAAGTTGAAGGGTTGCAGCGCGCCTGAGTTGTGCGACACTACGGCTTCCGCGCCACGTATGCTTCCTGCCTTTGATGCTTTCGTAACTGGCTGTGCTTTGCAATCGGTTCACAACCGGCATGTGGCAGGTCGCACAACTCTTATTTCCCTCAGCAAATTTGCTATTCAGAAAACTGGAGACCTGATCGTGCTCTGGAACGGTCGATTGACCATGGCAGGTACTACAGAGCGTTGTTGGTACGGTATAGATAGGGTTGGTTACGTTAGCGTGGAAATAGGTTTCTGCACTCGCTTGTGGACCATGCATCGCACCTTCAGAATCGAGATGGCAAACAAGGCACGAAACGCCCGATGCCCGTTGTTCATCCCTCAGTTTTGGCATTTTCCCAACACCTGTGATGAGGATCGGTTGAGGGGCATGGCACTGATCACATTTGGTTTCCCTATCCTCAATTTGGTCTGCAAACTCCTGATAAATTTCGTCAACCCACGCTTTCGCGTGCATTGAATTTTCCCACTCTCTCCAGATTGCCGGGTGGCAACTTTTACACTTTCCTTCTTGAAACCCTTGATGTGCTTCTGTCACGCGATTTACAGGAGTCTCAGCACGAGAGACAAGGTTTCCGATGAATGTCACCAACACACATCCGAATAGTACCAAACTCACAGTAACTATGCGGTGCCGTGCCAACACAAAGTCCATCAGGTATCCTCACAGAGCACCTAAGAGTGTAAGTGCTGCCTCTTCTCCGCTCCGAATACAGTCTGGAATACCAACGCCATGGTAACCATTTCCCGCGAGCACTAAGCCTCGCAACTCACCCGTGAACTGCTCTATACTCCTAACAATATCTTGATGCCCCACCTGATACTGTGCCATGGCTTGTGAATGCTTACGAACCGTGGCAAACTGCGGGGCGTTTTTGATACCAAGAAGTGCCGTTAAATCTGACCGACATAATTCGATGAGTTCCGTTTCAGTCTTTTTGGACGTGGGTTCAGAAACGAAAGCTCGTAAAAGAACATGATCAGTTGGCGCGCGGTCTTCAAATTTAACGCTACTGAAAGAACATCCGATGAGAGATAGATTTTCCGTAGCAGGGACAACGAATCCCATGCCATCTAACGGGTGTGTGACATCTTCACGGCGAAATGCTAAATTGACTGTTGCCGAGGAGGCATACGGGATCTCGTTGAGTTTTGAGGTAAGTGGACCTGATAGGTCTCCGGTGAGCACTGCTGCTTGTGGTGCTGGAAGGGCAATACAGAGAAGTTCCGCGTTTAGCGTTTCTCGGTTAGCAAGCGAAACATGCCACCTGTTACCATCGCTCGTTTGTTGGATATGTTCCACTTTCGCATCTAATTTGATATTATCGGATAACGCTTGGGCAAGCGTATCAGTCAACGTTTGCATTCCAGATTTAAAGGAAAGAAACAGACTGTAACGCGGTCCGCTTGTGTCTCGACTGGTTTGGGAGGCTTGCTTTTTCTGTGTACGAAGTGCCTTGATAATGCTGCCATGAGCTTTTTCCATTTCCATGAATCTTGGAAATGTCGCCTTTAGGCTTAAATTCTCAGCATCTGAGGTATAGATGCCTCCTATCATAGGTTGAGCCATCCGGGTGAAAGCTTCAGTGCCAAGGCGACGCCTGACGAAGTGGGCTACAGCTTCGTCCGTATCTCTTTCCCTGCGCGGAATAAAGAGGTCGAGCACCATCCGCAGTTTCCCGCGCCAACTGAAAAGCGGCGTTTTTAAAAACGGCATGAATGACCCTGGTGCCATCATATAAAAACCCTCAGGGACAGGATATAACGCCCCGTTCCGGACTACAAAACTTCGACGGACTTTTGGATTAGTTCCAATGAATTGATCCGCAATACCGAGTTCTTCGCACAAGGCCTTCGCCGCCGGTTTGGTGGAAATAAAAGCATCGGGACCGTGTTCAATGAGAAATTCATCACGGTGCTCGGTTTCAATGACACCACCAACACGACCACTGGATTCAAGGAGTGTAATGTCAAGCGGAATATCGCGTGTAGCGGCCTCGCGCTGTAAGCGGTAGCACGTGGCTAAACCCGTAATGCCGCCTCCGATAATAATGGAGTGTTTTCTACCCGAGTTTTCCGACATAACCTCTACAATAGGACAGGCACAAGACCTAACCTACAGACAGCGGCTCGGCGCGTTAGAAACCGCACCTACCAATGAAGTACGTAAGTTCTAATTTATTTTTCTTTCTCAGCCTTTTCACACACAAATGCTGCTAACATATTAATGAATTTGGGATGGGCACCGACCGTGCCTGCTCGAATGAAATCGATGCCACACGTTTCCGCTGTTTCTGTAGCTTCTATGTCCAAATCGTAGAGAACTTCGACATGGTCACAGAGAAAGCCGATCGGTGAAGCGACCACGGTATCGACTCCTTCTTCCTTTTGAACTTTAAGCCAATCATTGATATCCGGCTGTGTCCAGGGAATAGGGCTATTTTCTACCTCACTCTGGTATGCGAAACCGAATCGGGTTTTTCCAATTTGTTTAGCGACCGCCTCACCTGTTTTTTTAAATTGTTGTGTATAGGGTGAAGTATCAGCCGCTGATTGGGGAATTGCATGTGCAGTAAAAACAAGTTCAGCGCGTTCAAGTTTGTCGCCACATGCGGTTTCAATGATTTCGGCGATCGCACCAATGTAACCTTTGTGTGTGTACCACGGATCGAGATAATCGACAGTCGGTTTCTCACCATCGACTGCGTCGATTCCTTTTTTTACTGTCTGTTGGTACCATTCCCAACTCACTTTGGATTGGTGTGGTGCCATGATAATGCCGAGTATTTTGCGGTGTCCTTTTTGTGCCATCTCCGAGATGACTTCTTTTAAATAGGGATTCCAATGTCTGAAACCAGCGTAGACAGGTAGTAGTAGATCGCGCGCTTGCAGTGCGGTTTCTAACGCTTCGGCTTGTTTGAAAGTCAATTCGTTGAATGGCGAAAATCCGCCCAATTTTACGTAGTGGGCGGAGATGTCTTTTACGCGTTCTTTTTGAGATTCAGCTTCCCCGGCAATCCCTTCGACAAAACAATAGGCTTCGCCAGGACAGGTATCGCTACTGTATTTTTCACAGCAACCCGGCGTTGGTCCACCGAATGCAATGAGTAAGACACTATCGTATCTCAATTTGTTTTCTCCTATGCGATATTCGCTAACTGTGCTGGCATATACCTTGCGTCAGCGGCAATCGCCTTCGCGAAAGCTTCCCGTGCAAGTGCCTCATCCCCATTTGTGCGATGTGCAAGTCCGATACAGAAGTATGCCTGTGCAAGTTGTGCTCCCTGAATTCCGATAACGAGAGCTTTATAGACGGACTCCAGTCCTGTCTTCGTTTCGTCGCCGTTGCGATAGGCAGAGAGAATATGGTTGTACCCCCGCAAAAGATGTGCCGGCGCGTGATTAGGGTCCAATTCAAGTGCAACGTTGAGTGCTTTTTTGGCTTCGGCGAAAAAGTCACCCTTCTCAAGGACACTTGACACGGTGCGGGAGGCTTGTGTGAGCAAATTTGCGTATTCTGTCCACACATCGGGTAAATTCGGATATTTTTCGGTGGCGGTTTTCAAGATGGCAATTGCTAAGCCAAAATCATTGCCTTCCGCTACCTCTTCAGCGGTTTCTCGGTAAGCCTGAAAGTCTTCAAGCGCGCGTGTTTTTTCGTGAAGTTTTTCGGTATCCGCAGCCGGAATAGCTGAGGGTTTCAGATGTTGCCAACCCGGCTCTGGATCGTCGATTAACCCACGATATACCCTTAAGATGGCATAACGAGGTGTTCCCCATACCTCAGCAATAGAGCGAACCCAGTCAGGTAAGTTGGCCTCCATTTCAGTGAGAAGCGTGTTTAAGGACATGCCTTGCTCAACACGTTTTCGGACTTCTGTTAAAAAATAGGACTCGATTTCAAGCAATAGATCAATTTCGGCATCACGAGCTAAGGGCCCGTGTCCGGGTAGGACAGATTTAGGTTCGTATGCCCGAAGTTCCTTAATTGTGTTGATCCAATCATGGTTCGCCATGAGTCCTTCGTTCATCACAGGCTGTCCAAAAATAGGAAAACTCCCTGTCATAACGGTGTCACCAGAGACGATGCAATCTTCTACGGGAACCCTGATAGCAGTGGCATCATCCGTTTCTGCCTTTCCTAAGTGAACGAGATGCAGCGGCTGATTACCCAAATCGAGTTCAGTTTCGTGTGTGAACGTCTGTTGCGGCAGAAAAGGACGATCACCGAGCATGAAGCCTCGGGAACGCAGAAACGCCTCTTGCCGCGGCGATCTGTTCACCATAAAATCCTTGGTCATCTCGCGAGCGATAACGGTTGCTCCGGCTTCATGAAAAACAGTGTTTCCGTTGGTATGATCCCAATGGTAATGGGTGTTAATCGCGTATAGTATTGGCTTATCAGTAATAGTCCGAATCGCATGACGCAATCGCCGTGCCATCATTTGGTTGACTTGTGTATCAATTACCGCAACCCCTTTATCTCCAATGATAATAGAAGAGTTGACAATATTGCGAAAGAGATACATCCGTTCTGTCACTTTAACGAGTTGTCCGTATTGTCGTGGTGCAAAGGGGTTTTCGAGGATGTTTCTCATTAAATCTTCCTATAGTGTTTTTGCGATGCGTACAAAATGCTTAACATTTTCAAATGGCGTATCTCTGTGCAGACCATGACTCAGGTTCAAAATATGTCCAGTTTTTCCGCCCTGTCTCAGACAGGTCTCAACGGCTTCCGTGATGTCGGCAGGTGTACCATCACGAAGGATGTCATTATCTACGTTTCCTTGGAAGGCAACGGCACCATTTGTGTTTGCCTTAGCTCTACCAAGATCCACACATTTCCCAATGCTTAGGACATTTGCCCCACTCCGATGCATTAAATCTACATAGTTGCACTCTTTTGCGAACAAGATTCCTGGCACCTTTGGATCGAGTTCAGCGAAGATCTGCTGATGATAAGGAAAAGCGAACTCTTCATATACATGCCTCGGTAAGACATCAGCAATGGACTCGAAAAGTTGCACTATTTGAACACCCTCACTGATTTGATAGTTCAAGTAGTTAATAGTCATTTTGGTCAACTTGTTCAGTAGACGATGTAAGAGTGCGGGGGCTTCTTCCATCATTCTGAAGACAGGAGCCGCTTTTTCGGATACTCCAGAACCACGTTTGATCGGACTTTCCCCTGCAATGAGAAAAAAAGCGAGGGTCAAAGGTGCCCCGGCGAAACCGATCAGAGGCAGTTCTTCATTTAAGGTTTCACGCAGGTTACGAATGACATTTCCTGTGAATGCCAATTGTGTCGAAGGTTCATCGACGGGTTGCAGAGCGTCTATTTGTGCCTGCGTGCGGATTGGAGGATTTAAAATGGGTCCTGGATCGAATCGGAAATGCGCGCCCATGGGTGCAAGAGGGGTAAGAATGTCTTTATAGACAATGATGGCATCAACACCGATACGTTTGGGAAGGAGTGATATTTTGACCGCTGACTCGACATCCGCTTGGGACATTGGGGCAGGGCAGGTCCGAAAGAGCCGTTCTAACGGAAGGTTAAGCTCACGTCGAATTTGACGGTAAACGGGATCTGATCTGCCCGCCTGCCGCATCATCCATACTGGGACACGTTCTACAGGGAGACATCTCGATGCGCGCAGAAGTAAGTCATTCTTGAATTGTCGTTCCATACTGGCGAGAATTACCTCTTTAGCGTTCTTTCAAATTGCCCCACGTCGTCGCCAATTTGCCTTCAGGTTCCACCGGAGCAACACCGAGAACTTTTCCTACACCTTCTTCCATGAGCGTTTTGATGTCTCCCTCGTTCAAGGCATCACTGAACATCGCCACATCGTCAACGATGCCTTTGAAGTAGCCACCGTCACATCCATGGCCTGCCGGACAGAGTCCACTGCCGATGAGTAGACCTTTCTCAGGTTCCCCGACTTTATTGGGTCCCTTCGCCTTAAATTCACCATCAATGTAGAGTTCATATTCAGTGCCGTTGTAGATACCGGCGACAAAGTACCATTCATTTGGCGTATTCACCGGTGTGTTCGCGGCGGCACAACCCGCTTGGCAACTTTTGAATTCAAAATTACCACCGTTCCAGAATTCAAACCACCAATTCGCGCCCCCACCGTCTCCCGGATTACCGTTTGCAATGATGAGAGTGGCTGAACCTTTACCTCCTGGATTGTTGCCGCCAACAGCCTTTGGATGCATCCAGAAAGTAACTGTAAACACCTCTGGATTGAACAGAGGCGACGGAGCAATTTCAACGTAATCATCTTTTCCGTCGAATATAACGGCTTTCCCGAATTGTCCATCTTCCCATTTCGTGCCTTCTTTGAGTTCGCCATCGTTGCCATTCCCGGACAAATCTTCAGCAACTTTTCCACTACCCTCATCAAAAAGCCAAATCCCGACAACTGCCTTTGGATCAATTTTGGCGTTGCTTGTCGTAGCACAGTACAGCGTGAGGAAAGCAAACCCAAGGCCTATCAGCATCCAATATTGATTCGGTCTGTTAGCAAGGAATTTTGTGAGAAAATTCATTGTGAGAGGTCCCCCTTCTGGTGTCGCTCAAGAAACTGCCTGAGTTTGGCGAAACTTTTAACGTTTTTCATGATCCTGCCGCTCTCTCGTTCTTCAAGATACAGAAAAAAACCCATAAAATAGAGGCTTGCCAAGAACAGGAGAAACCCTGTGAAACACTGAGCGATTGCCCAGTAGTTTGGTTGAAAACTCAGGTAAAAAGGGACAGCTGCGGTGTCACTTTCTGCTCCAGCAGATTCCTGCTCAGACCATTCCACCAAAATGAAGCCACCCCATCCAGTTATCCCAAGAGATAAAAAAGCGATTGAAAGGACAAAAAGGATGAAAAATGGGATACCCATGTCGTTTACCGATTAGTCAGAGACTTTTATTAGACCCTTGGTACAACCGTCTTCACGATTGCGGACCTTTGTTATCCCTTCAACAAGTGATTCGAGCGAGAACTCATGGCTGATGATTTTGTCCATGTTGACATCGCCACTCGAAATGAGCTGCACTGCTTCTTCCCACGTATCAGGTGCCAACCAAGAGAACCTGATGGTTTTATCCATAAGGATCGTATCGAGGATGGGAACTTGCATGACATCTGTATCACCAGGAAGTCCGAAGATAACGACAGTTGCGTGTCTGCCTGTAACTTCTAAGGCAGTATGAATTGCATCAAGGGAGCTGGTAGCCGTAATTGCACGATCTGCCAATTCGCCATTGTTGAGCTCTTGAATCATAGCACCTAAGTCTTCCACATAGTGCGGAGAATTGGTATCACTGACGTTGACGACTACATCTGCACCGAGCTCCTTGCCGCAGTCCAAACGATAATCACGAGTCCCGACAAGCAGGACATTTTTCAAGCCGCGACTCTTTAGGACTTGCACCATCATCAATCCGATGGGACCGGGCCCGAAGACGACGGCAGTTTGCCCTTCTTCGGCGTTGAGGTTGTTGACAGCATAGAGTCCGCATGCGAGAGGCTCAGTGAGAGCACCTTGGTCGTACGTTACATTTTCGGGCAGCTTGACTGTCCAGCGATAGTCTGAGACTGCGTACTCCGCAAAGCCGCCATCAACACCTACACCTAAGACGCGTTTTTCCGGACATAAGTTGGATAATCCTCGCTTACTCCAAAACGAATCTGGATTTGATTGAACAGGATTAACAACAACCCGATCGCCTACTTTGAATCCACCCGTGTTTCTCGCTTCGCTGCCAACTTCGACGACTTCACCGGTAAATTCGTGTCCAAGGATAAGTGGTCCTTTCCCGTCGTCCGTTTCAAGCGAACTATTGCCAAAATAATATGCTACGTCCGAACCACAGATGCCTACCGAACGGACTTGGACGAGCAGATCATTGTCTCCAGATGCTGGCACAGGCCGATCCTCAAGGCTCATTGATTCGGGTTCATAGAAAATTTGGGATTTCATTATCTCCCTCCTTAAGTCTGTAATGAATGTAGTTATTTTAGCATACCTGAAATTTAAATTTCAACGAAATTCAATCCTAAATTCCAGTATATTGGTTTTCGGCTGGACAGTCCTCAGTATTCTGTATTTAGTCGTCAGAAAGCGGCACTATATCAAAAAATAAATCGCATTTCCAGAAACAATAGTCGACTGCAGAACTCGCCGAGAAGCACCGTGATGATGGCAATAAAGAGAAAGCCAGTCGCAGCTCGTGTTGCCCCGAGCACATCACGGGCGACAGATTTCGGACGTAAACAGTCCCATGTAATGAAATAGAGGAATAACGTACCAAGGATACCGATAAGGACCCGCATGCTGAAGATGATTTGATAGAAGAGGTTAAAGGGGACGCTATCTGTGGCTTGCTGTCTAAAAAAGAGGTTCAGGCAGAGCAACAGTGCCACACCCGAAAGTGTACAGAGCAGGACGGTATTAAACCGCTTCAGGTAGACCACTGGTAAATCAGGCACCACGAGATACCAATGACCAAACCACATTCCACTGTGGACCGCACCGAGCAGCGCGGCAGCTGTCAAGAATTGAAGGGGTAACAGGAATATCTCACCGGGAAGTTGGACGACTTGAAAATACCGCTGCGCACTCAAAATTAGCCACACCACGCCAGAAATTAGCCCACTAAAGAAGAGGAGCCGTGTGAGGAACGGTGCCTTGAACCACCAACTCAGTGTATAGATAA
Organism: Candidatus Poribacteria bacterium; assembly: GCA_007571305.1. Taxonomy (GTDB): domain Bacteria; phylum Poribacteria; class WGA-4E; order WGA-4E; family WGA-3G; genus WGA-3G. Next base: position 27,991 of record RKRR01000026.1, read on the forward strand.
GGACAATGAGGACGAAACAGATAACAGAAATAGACTCAGAATTCTGCCAAGATCCGAAGAAGTTGCGAAATGTAACAGATTGCTGATGGAGCGCAAGGTTTGCGCACCGTGATAATCCGCCCACGAGTAGATAGATGCTACCCATCAAACGGTAGAAATTCGCACCCACTAATTCCTTTGGGACTAAAAGGAGGAGAGCAAACCCACCAACCGAGAGTTGACTAAAAACAAGATAAAAGACATCGACAATACTGAACATCGTTGGTATTTGGTAACTCCAACAAGTGAATGGATTCTTCGGTAGTTGGTTTTAATGAAATCGTGCTATTGAAAAACATTCAAGATCCGCAGCATTTCGTAGCGTAGGCTGTTAGCCTGCGTGCTTATAGTAAAATCCGAAAATAAGTTGACACTTGTAGCATAAGAAACCGTGGGTCTCCTGTGCCATCAGAAACATATAACTTCAAAGTTCACCCGACGATACGAGTGTATAAGTAATTAACGCCAATTTGAAAAAAAATATTATGAGGTCCAAAACGGACGCAGATTGAGCAAAAAAGCAATACATTCACGCAAAAAGAGGCGATTTTTTAGGGATATACCCCCCGAAATCCCCCGTATCCGTGAAACTTTAACCGGCAATGCGTCTACCCTGAATATTTATCAAACTCACGTTAATGACGAAATCTACTATAAGATGCACAACCTAACAGGTTATGCTACAAACTGGCAACTTGGGTTTTCCTACAAAAACGGAAACCCATTATAGTCCACCGTAAAGCGATGAATTGGAACATCGCTATGTCAAGAACCATAACGGGTTTACCTGTCGTGCGCGGTTAAAACCGCGATGTTTGCGATATAAAACGGTATGCTTCCGTCTATATAATTTCGACTTCGGCACCAAGAGCTTCGAGCTGTTCTTTCGTTTTCTCGGCTTCCTCTTTGGCAATGCCCTCTTGAATGACGACCGGTGCAGATTCAACTTTCTCTTTCGCTTCTTTCAATCCGAGCCCAGTAATCGCGCGAACCTCTTTGATAACAGGAATCTTCTTGGAACCGAAGTCTTTGAGCTGAACGTCGAATTCTGTTTTCTCTTCAACTTCGGCGGCTTCTTCTCCATCTGCGGCAGCAGGGGCTGCTGGCATCATCCCAGGCATAGCGACTGCCGGCATGGCTGATGCGCTGACTCCGAATTTATCCTCTAAGGCTTTGACCAGTTCAGAAAGCTCCAGAACGGTCATATTACTAATTTCGTCAATCAATTTTTCCATATCTGCGGCCATGTTTGTATCCTTTCTATATGTAGTATCAACTTAACTTGATTAGAGATTTTCTGATCAAGTCGTGCAGTTACTGCGATATTGATATAAGCGCTCGATGCGCTATGCATTAGGCATCTTCCGCCTCTCTCTTCTGGTCGGCAACCTGTGTCAGTACGGAGGTTACCTGACGTATTGTTCCACTGAGTACGTTCACCATCCCTGTAATCGGTGAACCCTGATTTAAGGTGTTGACAAGCCCAGTGAGAGGTGAACTGATAACCCCGACAGTGCGGGCAATCAAGACCTCTCGTGATGGCATATCTTTCAGGGCTTCAACGCCTGCTGCATCGATGACTCGCGTTCCAAGAATGCCACCTTTAATCTTAAAATTTTCGTGTTCCTCACCAAATTCAAGCAAGATTTTTGAAGATGTCGCCGGATCTGTACCAGTAGCAAGAGCCGTATTCCCCTTGAGGTAAGGTGCTAAGTCATCAATGCCTCTCTCTTGAGCGACGACGTTTACCAATGTGTTCTTACAGACCTTATAGCCCACATCAGCGGCTCGGAGTTGGTTCCGCAATTCGTTGATTTCTGCGACGGTAAGTCCCTGAAAGTCTGTTAGCAGAACCACATCGGCATTGTCAAAAATCTCACGGATTTGTTCTGTTTGCTGAACATTTGCCTGATTCGGCATGTTTCAGTTCCTTTCTATTTTCTATATAGGTTGTATAGTAGCCAGAGTGCGGGCCCTTGGCTTGCCTATAAACCCGTTAATTAGGGATACGATTACATAAAAAAAACCTCCAGGTGCCTGGAGGCTCACATCCAAAAAGGAACGAACAGCGAGTAACAAGATTTCACGGACGCTTCGATCTTACATCACTCGTTCTGTTTCTTCAAGCCTCGGTAGGCAATTAAGCCGACGGCACCTACGTTCTACGACTCTATTCAGCTGTAGGACTATTCCATATCGTATCCCGTGCGAATTATGCAAATTGCTGTGGATCTATCCGAATACCAGCTCCCATTGTTGCTGATATAGCAACGCTCCGAATGTACCGACCTTTCACCGCGGACGGACGCGCGGTAACGAGTGCGCTCATCACTGCGTTGAGGTTTTGTTTAATACTTTCTTCCTCAAATGAAACCTTGCCGATTGGAACCTGAACAACACCGGAGGAGCGTTCTACCCGATATTCGATCTGTCCTGCTTTGATATTTTGGAGGGTTTCGGTAACATTCGTTGTGACAGTACCTGCCTTGGCGTTAGGCATTAAGCCTCGTGGTCCAAGGACTCGCCCGAGTTTTGGCATGATACTTCGCATCAGATCCGGTGTTGCAATTGTCGCGTCAAAATCAAGCCATCCATCAACGATTTTATCAACAAGATCGTCTGTTCCAACGAAATCTGCCCCAGCTTCTTCGGCTTGCCGCGCCAGATCGCCTTGGGCGAAGACGACAACACGGACAGATTTCCCTGTTCCATGTGGCAGTGTGACAGTCCCGCGGATGTTCTGATCTGCTTGTCGAGGATCTACGCCGAGACGTGATGCTAAATCCACGGTTTCATCAAACTTCGCGCTGCCTGTTTTTTTGACCAGCGAGACCGCCTCGTCTACCGTGTAAAGTTGTAGTCTGTCCACGTGTTCGTTGATACCGCGATATCGCTTCCCTCTTTTCGCCATGTTGTTCTCCATAGGGCACATCTCTATAGCCCCGTTTCAAAGTGAACTTATCCTTATATCAATAATGCTGTGCTTCGTCAGATGGACACGTCTCGCTAATTAATCGTTAGTCCCATGCTACGAGCGGTTCCTTCCACCATTCGCGTTGCTGCATCTAAGTTTGTCGTATTTAAGTCAGGCAATTTCGTCTGTGCGATTTCTCGAATTTGGTCCATTGTAACAGAAGCGACCTTGTTTCGATTAGGTTCACCCGAGCCTTTGGCAATCTTCGCTGCGGATTTGAGCAAGATTGCGGCAGGCGGTGACTTTACGCTGAAACTAAACGAGCGATCACTATAACAGGTAATGATGGTTGTCACCACCATTCCGGTTTGGTGCTGCGTTTGGGCGTTAAACGATTTGATAAACTCTTGTAGATTAATCATGTACGGCGCGAGACTGGGACCGACGGGTGGTTGAGGCGTCGCCTGGCCGGATACTAACTGGAGTTTAACTTCACCTGCTACTTGCTTTGCCATTGTTTTTTCCTATTTTGGGTTGTGAGCATTCCAATCATATTTTACAGTAAGAAGGCGAGCACCCACAATCCCGGTCCTTCATTTAAACAACACCGTTTGAATTCAATTCAACTCTTCCACTTCGAGTAAGCCCAAATCAACGGAGGTGGAGCGGCCAAAAAGTGAAATGCTGAGGCGTAACCGTTGGTGTTCCATATCAATTTCCTCGATTTCGCCAGGGAATCCACTAAAGGGTCCATTTATCACTTTGACCTTATCACCTATTTCATATTCCATTGCGGGTACTGGTGGGGCTTCCTCTTCCTCAGTTGACATCTGAAGCATTGCTTCAACATCAGTAGGACTCAGAGGCGATGGATGTGAAGGGGGTCCTAAGAAGTTCATGACTTGAGGTGTCCCTTTGATGAGTTCCCAACTCCTCGTCCCAATCGGATTGTCGACATGCGGACCGAGTTCATGAGTGGTATTCACAAGGACGTAACCTGGGTAAGAAAGCCGACGACTCGGTTTCCGCTGACCGTCTTTCACCTCTATAACCTCAGTTTCCGGGATGTTAACTTGCAGAATTTCGTCCTGTAACTCTTCCCTTTCGATGATGTTGTCGAGGTTAAGTTTAACCTTTTTTTCATATCCAGTGTAGACTTGAACGACGTACCAGTATCCATCCATATTCCGATTCACCAATGTATGCACATTACCCTTAACGAATAAAGAGGGTTCTGAGGAAAGCCATGCCGAAACCTTCAAGGGAACTATTCAGGACATACTGGCTGACAAGGACAGCAATTAAGGGGATACAGGCTATTGCTGCCGCTATCACTTTCCGACTGCCCTCGTTTCCATCAGACAATTCGGCTTCTCGACTACTTTGTGGCTGATTCTCCCAACCGCGGACAATAAAAAAAACAACTATTGGGAGAGCGATCAGAAATATCCAACCCAGAGGGTTGCTCCACTTTGGAAAAGCGGAGTTGCCATCGACCAACCCGATGAAAAGTCCTAACAGGGCAGAAGCCACAATAACAGTAATAGTACTCCCTTGGACCTCTTTCGCATCTGGTTTAGACACCCTCTGCCATTCTTGATTAATTCCCTGAATGTAATTTTTGAAACGAGCTATCATAAGATTAAAAGGCAGGCCAGGAGGGATTCGAACCCCCAACATTCGGTTTTGGAGACCGACGCTCTAGCCGTTGGAGCTACTGGCCTGCAAGTTTTACGTAGGAGATCACACACCTAATATTTAACGGTTACATAACAGTGGTGCTGTCGGCATCACCTACTCAAAAAGTTATCGGGTTTCCTTGTGGGATGTATGTTTTCGACAGAAGCGACAGTATTTCTTCCGCTCGTACCGGTTTTGATTTGTCCGGCGATTCCGAGTTGTCACATAATTTCGCTGACTACATACATCACATGCTAATGTTACAATGTCTCTGGGCATAATAAGCACTCTACCTTCGATTAAGTGGAGCCGATGACCGGGATTGAACCGGTGACCTCGTCCTTACCAAGGACGCGCTCTACCGACTGAGCTACATCGGCAAAGATAAAAACGCCAACAAGCGGGAGACGGGAATCGAACCCGCGACACATGGCTTGGAAGGCCAATGCTCTACCAGCTGAGCTACTCCCGCAGAATCTCATAAAAACAGATGGGGGCAGATGGATTCGAACCACCGTAGGCATAGCCAACAGATTTACAGTCTGCCCTATTTGACCGCTCTAGCATACCCCCAATAATGGCAAGCACTCGCGTGCCTATGTATCAACGTAAACTACGTTTGGTAACAGCCCTCAGGCATAAACATTGTAGTATGTAACAACGAGTCCAAGGTTACTGCCAATTATTCCCGAAAAGCAAAAACAACGAAAAAAGACGATTTTTTGCCCAAATTCTTAAAAAAGCTGACGAGAGGAATCGAACCTCCAACCTAGTGATTACAAATCACTTGCTCTACCATTGAGCCACGTCAGCAGCATTTTTAATTATACCCACTTTATTGGCAATTGTCAAGTGATTTTGGGCGAGAGGTTCTTTGGTAGGAGCAATCTTCGCCATTGACAAGATTTAAAGACCTTCCTCACGCTCCTCTGGATCAGCATCGCGTGCGCGTTCGAGGAGTTCTTCAGTGAACATATCACTCTCGTCATCTGAACCTTGCGAGTCGGTAAAAATCGACGGTGTATTCTGGACAGGCGTTTTGGCTTCGCTTTTTTCAAAGTGAAGTCTACCTTCAACCAACTCTTGTGTGGCAATAGCGACAGGTTTCTTTTTTTTATTTGCAGCACTTGAAGGGGCAATAGGCAAACCGTCTGCATTTATATCTCTGGCACGTTTTGCGGTAACATTCACTGCAAGGTATTTATTTGATACGCGTTTCACTAAGTCTTCATTGTAGACCACTTCGCTCATTTCGTCCCTCCTCAGTAAAATATAAATTCACACTAAGCGTATTATAATTATACTTAATTTTCCCCAAAAGTCAAATTAAAATGGGAGAAAAGTTGACAAACAGGTCACAAAATGTTAGAATTGAAATATTAGATTCGGCACCAGGACGCTTTCAATAGAATTACACCGAGGAAACTTGTAAATGGATACAAACATCCAACCTATTCTTGAGAAATCTCTTGTGGGAGAGCGATTAGACTTTGATGACTGCCTGACGCTTTTCAAGAGTCACGACCTGCTTGCTCTGGGGCACGCCGCGGATATTGTCCGGCAACGTAAGCATCCGGAAGGCTGCGTCACTTACATAGTTGACCGAAACATTAATTATACCAATTGGTGTTATGTTGACTGTGATTTTTGTGCTTTCTATCGTCATCGTAGAGATCCTGACGCTTATGTTATGGAGCGGGAAGAACTAGGGAAAAAGATACAGGAAACACTGGATCTCGGTGGTGAGTTGATTCTCATGCAAGGTGGATTGCATCCGAAACTCAAACTTGACTGGTACGAAGATCTCCTCCGCTGGATCAAAGCAAATTATCCTATTCATATCCATGGGTTTTCCCCTCCAGAATTGGACTGGTTTGCCAAGATAAACCGTATGTCGTTGGAAGAGATGCTTATCCGGCTGCGAGATGCTGGGCTTGATTCGATTCCTGGCGGCGGTGCAGAGATTCTCACGGATCACGCCCGCAATGAGATTAGCCCTAAGAAGTGCACCGCTGATGAATGGCTGGAGGTCATGCGTCAGGGACACTTGGTCGGACTCAAATCGAGTGCGACGATGATGTATGGACATGTAGAAAGTTACGCAGAACGTGTCGAGCACCTTGTCAGGCTACGGGATCTGCAAGACGAGACGGGTGGATTCACGGCATTTATTTGCTGGTCTCTACAACCTGCGAATACCCGTATGGACTATATACCCCCGGCAGGAAGTTTTGAATATCTCAAAACGCTTGCTATTTCGCGATTGTTCTTAGATAACTTCGACAACTTTCAATCTTCATGGGTAACCCAAGGTCCGAAGATCGGACAGCTATCGCTTAAATTTGGTGCGAATGATATGGGTGGAACAATGATAGAAGAGAACGTTGTCAGCAAAGCTGGAACGGTTTATTGCATGCCTATTGAGGAAATCGAACGCACTATCACCGAGTTAGGCTATATTCCCAAGCGCCGCAATTTCTTCTACGAACACCTCAATTAATTGTCATTGAAACCTTCTATCCGGCAAGTGCCGAACCATCAAATTAAGATTTTCCTGCTGAGAGTTTGAGATGCCTGATACCCGTCCCAACATCCTTTTAATTACCACCGATCAACAACGTGGAGACTGTCTGGGCTTGGATCCCGACGGGCCTGATTGCTTACAAACACCAAACTTGGATTGGATCGGTCGCACTGGCACGCATTTTCGCCGTGGATATGCTGAATGCCCCAGTTGTATTCCGGCTCGACGCAGTTTGATGACGGGTACCGCGCCAGCCGCTAACGGCGGGGTTGGATTTAAAGGTGCTCCATGGAATCCAGCCCATACCTTGGCAGGCGAACTGTCTGCAGCCGGTTACCAAACCGAGATGATCGGAAAACTCCACCTGACCCCACCGCGTAAACGGTACGGTTTCAATCACCTGCAATTGGCTGATGCTACCCGTGGAGATAATAACGACTATGTTGACTGGTTGCGGCAATATCACCGTCGCAATGATGTTCATCCGGGTGTTGCCCACGGTGTCTCTGCTAACGGGTGGGTTGGTCGCCCACATCATCTACCGGAAGAGCAGATGCACACTTTTTGGTGCATTGATCGCGCCCTCCTTTTTTTTCAAAAGCGTGATCCCACGGTTCCCTTTTTTCTTAACATCTCTTTTATCGATCCCCATCCACCGTTAACCCCACCGCTACATTATTATCAACGCTATATCCAACGGGATCTCCCTTCACCTGTGATTGGTGACTGGGCACCTGAATTCGAGGGAACTGAGAAAGGGTTGGATCCAAATGCTTGGGAAATCCGCCTCGACGACTACGATATGCAGTGTGCTCGTGCGGCTTATTACGGGATGATCAATTTTATCGACGATCAGATCGGTCGGTTAATCCAATCCATGGAGGGACTGGCAGACTGTTTGATCGTTTTTACCTCGGACCACGGTGAGATGCTCGGAGATCACAATCTGTACCGCAAAACCTGGCCCTATGAAGCCTCGGCACGAGTGCCTTTTCTGATGCGGGCACCGGCGAAATGGGGCTACCCCAAAGAATCCATCTGCCAAAGTCCTGTCGGTCTGCAGGACATCATGCCTACCATTTTAGATGCTGCCGAGATTGAGATTCCCAGTACCTGTACCGGTAGAAGTCTCCTACCCATCATGCAAGGTAATACCGACCAGGTGAGGGACTATCTGCACGGAGAACATTCCGGTTGTTACGATTACAATCATGGTAACCACTATGTAATCGACGGACACCACAAGTACGTGTGGTATTCCCAAACTGGCCGAGAACATCTTTTCAATCTGCAGGACGATCCCCACGAAACTCATGATCTGGCTGGCTCGGAAACCCTCCTAACCCCTTGGCGGAACCGTTTGATTGAGTTCCTCCGTCACCGTCCTGAAGGCTTTACCGATGGTACAAGTCTTATAGCAGGGCAAACACATGATGCCTTGCTACCTGATTATCAACCCGATGCCACTTATCCCTATTTATAATAACCTAAGTTGCCACCTTGTAGCATAACCTGTTAGGTTGCGCCTCTTCGGACGCAGGAGCCCCACGGTTTCCTACGCTACGGAATGCCGCGGATCCCGAACATTTTTTTAATGAAAAATAGCATCGGAGATCCCTCCTACAAGAGAATTGAATGCTTCTATAGGTATTTAGCGATAATCTGGATGTATCCAGAGTTCGCTCGTCTTTTTACGTGCGGAGAACCAATTCAAATATGTTTCCCGTTTTTTTGCTTGAATGAGGGATTGACGGTGTCTAGCTTTCTCGGCTGGGTCCATTTGGAATGTTTCAATGTCAGGTTCTTCCTTTTCAATGAGTTGAACAATGTAGACAGAATTGTCACCTTTAAAGGGACCACCAATCTCATCAACCTTCATCCGAAATGCGGCAAACATAGTTTCATCTGAATTTCCCATACCAGCAATATAAGTGCTGCTTGGGCTGAGCGCGAACAAGTTACTTTCTTGGACAGAAAGTCTATCTGTCGTTGAACCTTCAGGGGCATCATACTTTTCCAACAAAGCATCCAACGATGTGGTGTCTGCTCGTTTATTGAACAGGTTTTGTGCATCTGTAAAGGCATGCTCCTTGGATTTTTCTGTCTTTAGATCGCTGAAAATTCTTGCTTTGATTTCCGAAAAAGGTGGGAAAGTCGCCGGTTTTTTCTCAAGAACGGTGGCGACAAAATAGGCATCTATCTCTTCCCCATTCGATCGCTTTGCTTCAACAACTTTTATGACGTTCACTTCCATGTCAAAGAATTCTTTGATTAATCCTTGATAGCCCCATCTTGCACCAATTTGTGGGATAGTTGTAGCATCACGACTGAAGAATCCGGTTTCCTGCATAATGAGCGAAAGTTCCTTATATCTTTCAAGTGCAAGAGCCGCTTCATAGTCCTGAATTTCGATTTCATACAGAAGATCAGAGGAAACTTTCTTTGCCTCATCAACGCCGCTGACTTGAACAAGTTTTTGTTGGATATCGTATTGGACCTGGTCGAATGGTTGAATCTCTGGTGCTTTCTTTTCCTCCAACTTGATGATGTGAAACCCAAATTGTGTTTCGACTAAACCGCTGACCTCTCCCGGTTCTAAGACATCAAAGGCTGTTTCCTCAAAAGGTTTTACCATGTCACCACGTGCGAAGTAGTCACCGGGTGGAAGTTTTGGGTTTCCGCCTCTCAATGCCCCGCCTTGCACACTGGAAGGTCCTTCTGAATGTGTCCTCGCAAGTTCCGCGAAATCCGCACCGGCTGCGAGTTCCGCGTTGATAGCTTTGAGGAGCTCCTCTGCAGCGGTTTTGGTTTCTGCCTTTTGTTCGTCAGTTGCGTTGTCAGGAAACTTTTTCAAGATATGGCGGGCTTTAACAACTTCTGGGGTCGTGAACTCTGCTCTGTTTTCCTCGTAATACGTAACAATCTCTTCGTCTGAAACAAGATCGGCAGGGTTCACCCTGATAAATTTTACATTCACCTGTTCTTCCGATTTATAGTTGTTCCTATTTTTCTCGAAGTACGCCTCTGCTTCTGCTTCATCTACCCCGGTTGTTGCAACATAATCGCTATGCTTAAATTCAATAAATTTAACTTTCGCCTTGTCTGATTCAAGCCGATAGGCTTGTTCTGCTTCAGTATCGGTTACCAACTCAAGTGATTGGACGCTATCTCGGAGTGCGGTAGAACTGAGCTGTAGACGAATATTTTCTGTGTAGAGATCTGCTACCCCCAGTCCTTGGTAAGCATTGTACTGTTGGACTCGGCTTGCGTCACTTCGGATATAGCGTTCTATCTCAGCAGGATCGATATCCATACTTCCAAGTATGGTTTGTTGCACTAAGCGATCAATTACCGATTTTTGGGTTTCCTCCCGATCAGGAGTGCCAAATCTCTGGTTCCGTCTTTGAGATTCCAAGTCATTGGCAACAGCACTTTCAAATTCTCCGCGTTTGACTTCTGTGTTATTAATTCTGATAACGACTTCTCCCTCGGGACCCTCGCCGCTGCCACGGGTGTTACTATAGAGAAATACTGTCCCTACCAAGAACACAATAGCGATTACCCACATAAAGAGTTGCGCAATAAATTTCTCGCGTAGAAAGATAATCATGTCTTAAAGATATCTCCTGAATGTAATACAAGGAATGAATTGAGTCTATCCGCAGACCAAATTCGGTTTCTATTATTTTTAGACAAGGGTGTTAATATTATACCCGTGAATCAGTATACTCCATTTCGAGGTGAAAGTCAACTCTTTTTTTATCAACGCTTTGGTCTCATTCAGGAAAGCGACAGAAAATCCAACGGTTTAGCATTCGGCTTTCTAGACGAAATGTCAAATCAGGTCGCTAAACATAAAGCGGACTTTGGAGATTCAGAATAAAAATTTGCTAATTTTTGAAATTTGCTATATACTAATTAGAAAATATCAAGGGCCCTACTTGCACATCCTCAGCAAAACTCAGCAAGACACACGATGCAGATTCGGAATGCAACAGATTTTAGTTTGAAACATACCTTAGAATCGGGGCAGTCGTTTCGATGGAATCTAATAGATGATGCCTATTACGGTGTTGTAGAGGGCCGCATCCTCAAAATTTGTCAAATAGGAACTACCTTGTGTGTTGAGAGTTCCGCCACCGAGGATAAGACTACTTTTGTACCATTTCTCCAACACTATCTTGACCTTGGACGCGATGTTCCAAAGATCCTTACCCAAGTGAACAATGATGCCTATATGCATCGAGCAATTGATAAACTCTGGGGAATGCGCATTCTCAACCAAGAACTCTGGGAAACGGTGGCATCTTTTATTCTCTCTCAGAATAACAATGTATCCCGGATTCGGGGGATCATCCGCCGACTTTCTGAGCGTTTTGGAGAACAGTTGATTCTTGCACGTTACGTGGATTATAGTTTCCCGAGTCCAGAAGCTCTCGCAACGACAACAGAAGATGAACTTCTCGCTTGTGGTGTCGGCTATCGAGCGAGTTATCTTCGAGATGCTGCTGCAGCAGTGGTTAGTGGTGAACTCGCACTCACTGCGGTGAAGGAGATGTCGTATCCTGAGGCAAAACGTGAATTAATGCGCCGAAAAGGTATAGGTGAGAAGGTAGCCGATTGCATCTGTCTATTTTCGCTTGGACATCTTTCAGCACTACCAATTGATGTTTGGATAAAACGAATCTTTGAGACACTTTATTTCCGTCGGCGTGCTACGTATCATGAGATACGTGAGTTTGCGCATGCCTATTTCGGGGATCGCGTGGGGTACGCGCAGCAATACCTTTTCCATTACGTCCACGAATGTCCAAATTGGGCGGACGTTGAGCACTTGGCTCTGATTGAAACGAGTATTACTGCTTGCGGGAGAGAATCTTAAATCCTTAGCGAGTTAATAAATATATCACTTTGGAGGAACTAATATGCCTGATGAACAAAGTATCGTATCGCTGCTGGAGGAACGTGTTGAACTTGCGATTTCAACCGTCCAACAATTGAGAACAGAAAAGTTGGAACTTGAGGCGGAAGTTGCTCGACTCAACAGTGATTTACTGCAACGTGATGCACAGATTCAGGATCTTGAAGATCGTAATAGTGGTCTTACGGAAGAGCTGGACTCAGAACGAACAGCCACTCGGGCTGAACGATCAGAAATCCGCGAGAGACTTGAAGATTTGATGGCTGTCCTCACTGCCTCAGATGAAGATGCAGAAAATACAGAAGATGAAATCGATTTTGAGGTGGAACACGATGAATCAGACTTGGAGGCAATTGAATCGGACTCGGAGGCAGTTGAAGCTGAGCAGCCAGTAGTTCGCAGGGGCTTTGCGGGTATATAGAGACTTAATTACTCGTGCGTGTCTTAGTCCTTTCTCATTCTTATATTATGAAGCCGTACCGACGGAAATTCGCTCTTATTGCGGAACGTCCGGATGTCACACTACGAGTTGTGGTTCCTGAGTGTTGGTATGAAAGTTTCCAAGATATTGTTTTTGAACCAGACTCGAATACGCAGTGTGAAGAATTTCCGTGCCCAATCCGATTTTCGGGATACGGCAGCCGCTTCTACTACCGGCATGGTGTGAAGTCCCACTTCCGAGATTTTCAGCCTGATATTATCCACTTGGAGGAGGAGGCGTGGAGCCTCAATGCCCTACAGACAGTTCGGTTGAAACGGAAATATTGTCCAAAGAGCTGTTTTATTTTTCGCACATCACTGAGTATACCGACCAAACAGCGGTTTGGATTTTTGCCTATATGGATTGAACGCCATGTCTTTCGAGAAACGGATAGAGCTTTCCCGCTAAGTGTGAATGCCGGCAAGATTCTCACGCAACGCGGTTATACCGGACAACAAACCCCGTTTCCGAATGGCGTTGATGTGCGGCATTTCTATAAAATGGATGTCAGGAAGCTGAGGGATTCTTTGCAACTCAGTGACTGCTTCGTCGTTGGTTATGTCGGTAGATTGCTTCAGATGAAAGGCGTAGATACACTCCTTACGGCTTTCGCGCACCTTGTAAGCCAAGATACGACGCGTACATATAAACTTTTAATTCTCGGACAAGGTGAAGATAAACCCAGTTTTCAAAAAACTGCCGAAACCCTTGGAATTTCTGGAGATATTGTGTGGATAGACGCGGTACCTCCTGAAGAGGTAGCTGCCTATATTAATTGTATGGATACGTTGGTCCTGCCATCTCGGACAACAAGCGGATGGGTAGAATTTTTCGGTAGGGTCCTGATTGAGGGAATGGCATGCGAAGTACCGGTTGTCGGTTCAGATTCTGGAGAAATTCCTCACGTGATTGATAGCGCAGGACTTATCTTTCCTGAAGGTAACACAGAGGTCTTGGCAGAACAGATACATCGCATCGCACATGATACCCGTCTACAGAACGACTTGATTGTACGTGGGCTTGATCGCGTTCAGGACTTTACTTGGGAAACGATTGCGGAGCAGACCTATCAGGCGTATCAGGAGTTACTTCAGAGTGCTTCGTAGGTGAGCGAATAAAATTAGAATCTGAAAATAAGAAAAAGGAAAATGCCCCCGACTGGACTCGAACCAGCATGCCAATTAAGGCACAGGCCCTCAACCTGCTGTGTATACCAAATTCCACCACAGGGGCATTGCATGGTTAATTATACTTTACTTGGATAGCAATGTCAAATTTTTTGGACGGATTAAAAAAATAACGGTCGCGATGATTCTTCGCGATGTTTACAGTATTTTTGAATAACAAACATGGATCCTTCTATATCGGAAACTCTTGAACAACAATTATCCAATACGCTTGCAGGAGAGGTACGTTTCGATCTGTATTCTAAAGCACTCTACAGCACAGACGCGAGCCTCTACCAGATACAGCCGATAGGTGTTGTCATCCCGAAAGATCGTCAAGATGTTATCAAGACTGTGCAAATTGCAGCAGAAGGCAATATTCCGATTCTTCCACGCGGTGGCGGCACGAGTCTCGCTGGACAAAGCGTCGGTGAGGCGATCGTGTTGGACATGTCTAAATACATGAATCAACTTCTTGAGGTAAATGTTGCCGAGCATTGGGCGCGCGTGCAACCCGGTATCGTCTTAGACGAATTGAACCATCAGTTAAAACCGCACGGCTTGATGTACGCACCCGATGTCGCCACGAGCAGTCGGGCGAACGTCGGCGGCACCATCGGAAACAACTCCGCGGGTTCACATTCGCTCATCTATGGCAAAACCGTTGATCACGTCATGTCGCTTGACTTAGTACTCTCCAATGCCGATGAAATCACAGCATCCCCCATTTCCCTCGCAGCATTAGAGACGAAAAAACAGCAAAACACATTAGAGGCGAACATCCATCGTGAACTTTGTCGCGTGTGTACGGACAATGAAGCCGAGATCCGTAAACGTTATCCTCGTATCTTGCGTCGCGTTGCGGGTTACAACCTCGATGAATTTGTCCCAAACGCTGGTTCAAAAGAGGTTACACCTTATCGTCGTGATGGATGCGATGAAAATCATCCTTTTAGCCTGACGAAAATCCTTGTCGGCTCTGAAGGTACACTTGCCACGACTACCGAGGCGACAGTGAACCTCGTCCCAATTCCGAAATTAACCGCCCTGTGTGTCGTCCATTTTGAGTCACTTGTTGGTTCTATGGAGGCGATGCAAGCTATCCTGGAATGCAACCCGACTGCCGTAGAACTTATAGACAAGACAATCCTTGATATGGCGCGGGATTCATTGGAATTTTCGCGGCTTACGACTTTCATACAAGGCGAACCTGCTGCACTACTTGCTGTTGAATTTTACGGTGAAACACAAGCAGAACTGGAGTCACAGTTAGACAGACTTGAAAAAAGGTTGAAAAGTAGCGGTTTCGGCTATGCATTCGTGCGCTGTTTCACCGCTGAGGAAAAATCCCGTGTCTGGGAGACGCGGAAAGCTGGACTTGGCTTACTAATGGGTATGAAAGGTGATGCCAAGCCGGTTGGTTTCGTCGAAGATGCCGCGGTGCCGATAGAGAATTTACCGGAATACGTCCGCCGATTTGACGAGATCGTTACATCACACAATACCACCGCTGCCTACTATGCGCATGCAAGTGTTGGGCTCTTGCACAACCGTCCTATTGTCAATCTTAAATCCGAAACCGATATTCAAAAGATGCACGACATTGCCCGCGAGGTTCGAGATCTGCTCATGGAATTAGATGGTGCTATGAGCGGTGAACACGGCGACGGGCTCGTCCGCAGTGAGTGGATAGAGAGCATGTTCGGTCCGCAGATATATCAAGCACTCGCTGAAGTGAAAACAGCATTTGATCCCAATGGGATTATGAATCCGGGTAAAATCGTCGATGCGCCATCGATGACAGAAAATCTCCGTTTCGGTACAGACTACAATACGATTAAAATTGATACTTACTTCGATTTTTCCAGTCAAGATGGATTTGGTGGGGCAATTGAAATGTGCAACGGTGTCGGGGCGTGTCGAAAGACATTGACTGGCACGATGTGTCCCTCCTTTATTGGCACACGTGAAGAGGAGCACTCAACACGGGGACGTGCAAATGCACTCCGATCCATTATTTCAGGCGCACTGGCACATACAGAAATCACAGGCGAACGGCTCCAAGAAGTGTTGGATTTATGTCTCGGATGCAAAGCGTGTAAGGCGGAATGTCCATCTAATGTAGATATGGCAAAGATTAAATATGAAGTCCTTGCACACTATCACAAAGAAAACGGTTTACCTTTACATCGGCGTTTATTCGGTGAAATCGGCTCGCTCGCCCCTTTAGGATCGATATTTTCACCCTTCTCTAACTGGGCAGTCAACAACGGGCTTTCCAAATGGATTGCCGAAAAACTCATCGGTGTTGATCGGCGACGCGATATGCCAACCTTCGTACGTCCCACTTACGAACAGTGGTTTCGAAAGCGAAATTCCCGGCGAACGTCGGACAAGAAGGTCGTTCTCTTTCCCGATACCTTTATGAACTACAGCGAACCCTCTATTGGTAAAGCTGCGGTGGAGTTGCTCGAAGCGTGTGGATTCGAAGTGTTACTGCCCCAAAAAAGGTGTTGTGGACGACCTCTTATCTCCGAAGGAATGCTTGACCGAGCCATTGCGAATGCGAGTTACAATATTGACGCGCTGCGCGGTTATGCCGACGCGGGAATTCCAATTATTGGGTGTGAACCGAGCTGCACCTCCGCTATCACTGATGATTACGTTGAGTTGATCGGTACGGCCGACGCGAAACGTGTCGCTGAGGCGACCTGTTCATTCGAGGAGTTTCTTGTTCAACTTACTGAAGAGGGTGAACTCTCTTTGGAACTCTCTACAGAACCGCGTGACATCCTGCTGCACGGACATTGCCATCAACGAGCACTTGTCGGTATTCAGCCGACCGTGGAGATGTTAAGTCTGCCGTCGGAACACAATGTCACCGTGATTGACTCGAGTTGTTGTGGCATGGCGGGGGCATTTGGATACGAGAAGGCACACTATGACCTCTCTATGAAAATTGGCGAATTGAGACTTTTTGAGGCTGTTCGTGAGAAACCGCCGGACAGCTTTGCGTTGAGTGCTGCTGGCTTTTCTTGTAGACATCAGCTGGAACATGGAACAGGCGTGCAACCGAAGCACCCTGTCGAAATCTTACGGGAGGCAGTTGTAAAATAGTTTTTTAATGATTCGCGAGGCGTTAAATGAAGCCATTTGTTTATTGATGGTTCTCTCACATCCGCCTGCGTCATTGTTGCGGGCTGCTGTTTTCGTTTATAGTGATATCCGAAAATAAATGCACACTTGTAGCATAGACTGTTGGTTTCCTGTGCATCAGATAATTTCAGAGTTCACACGACGGTACGAGTGTATAAGTAATTACGGAATCTACTATAAAAAATTAAAGGTAAAACTAAACGGTAAGCCCACAATGTGATGGAGGACGGATAGGAGGAAAACACGTTAAACAAGAAATTCACTTCATTACTCCGCAAGGTAAAATAAAAAATGTCTAAGATTTATCAACCACTCGATGATTTCAGGATCGTCGAATTGCCAGAAAAACAGTTGCCTTTTTGGAAAATAGCGGGTCCCGGTGCCATCTTAGTCGGTCTGTCCATTGGTGCGGGCGAGAGTGTGATCTGGCCCCTCATCGCTGCTGAGTATGGGGGGAGCATGATCTGGGCGGCTGTGCTTGGTGTGTTCCTTCAACTCTGGATAAACTTTGAAGTAGGTCGATGGACGATTGCTACAGGCGAGACAGTGTATACAGGCTACAACCGTATCTGGCGAGGTTTTGCACCGGTGTTTATTCTACTGACTGTGGTGGGTTGGATAGCACCGGGATGGGCACGGACATCGGGACTTGCGTTCAAGGCACTTGTGTTCGGACCTGGTGGTTGGGGTTCTGATACCTTTTGGACAGTCGTGACATTTGCCGGGGTTGCGCTTATTCTCTTCGGACCTAAGATGATTTACCAATCTGTCGAACGGACGGTTGAGGTGCTCGTCGCGATTGTAACAATTGGGTTAATTCTGGTTGCCATCGCTGTCGGTTCAATGGAAACATGGCAGAAACTTGGATCTGGTCTGATAAATGTTGGGTACATAGACCCAGGCATGTCGGTGAAAAAATTGTTTAGTGCCTTGGTTTTCGCAGGTGCGGGAGGAACAGCCAATCTCTTCTACACCTTCTATCTGCGAGACAAAAACATTGGTATGGGTGCACAATTGCCGGGACTACAGAATCCCCTTCGAGGCAGGAGTGAAAAGGTGCCTGCGACTGGGTTTCTTTTTGAGGTAACAGAGGAAAATCGAAAACGTTTCACAGCATGGTGGCAGTATGTGAAAAAGGATCAGATACTATTTTTTTGGGCACTCAACACCTTCACGATCTTGCTTTTTATTTTCGGCGCTCTCGCAGTCTTACATCCTCAAGGAATTGTTCCTGAACAGGGCAAACTCATCTACGACGAAGCGCGGATATTAGGCGAAATCTGGGGTGTGGTAGGGCAGAGGATCTTCTTATTGGTTGGTGTTGCGACGCTTTTTGGCACGCAACTCGCGCTGGTTGACGGTGTGTCACGCTCTATTTCTGATATTATCTATACCAACTTCCGAGGGGCACAAAAACGAAGCCTAAGTTGGTGGTACCTCCTTATCGCAGGCATCTGGATTGTCGGTGGGTGTGTGATCACCTTTGTTATGGAGCAGTTAAACGTCAGCGAATTAGGATTTCTCTTCAATGCGGCGTATATGGGTGGTTTCGCAATGGCAATTTATGTGCCGCTTACTCTCTACATGAACCATCGCTTTCTACCTGATTTCGCAAAGCCGAAAAAACTTTCTACCACCATGATGATAATCGCTTCATGTGTCTATATCGGATTCGCGATTTCAAGTATTGTTTGGGAAATTAAACAATTAACTGGAGGCTAAAATGGATTTGAAGGAGCGAAAATCCTTTTTTGAAAAAGAAGGTTATCTCGTTGTTGAGAACCTGTTATCGGCAGCAGAAGTCGAAACGTGTCAAGCGGAGATCCACCGGCTGCATCAGTTTGCTGCAGGACAGGAGTCCGATGCAGAGAAGGAACGGGCAAAGATCACACGCCGACACGTACAGCATGAACCGTTTGCGAAAGACGAAACACAAGGGGACGATTTACCCGTGTTGCGGAAGGCAGAAAATACGCGTCAGTACTCTGAAGTATTTCGAGACCTCGCACAACATCCGAAACTCATTAGAGTTGTTCAAGAACTCATTGGAACAGACCTGTTGCTCTTCAGAAGCACGCTCATGTTCAAACCGGCATTTCATGGATCTTCGCACGGGTTGCATCAAGACTCAGCGTATTGGCCCATGGAGCCTCCGAGTCTTGTTACCGTAAGTATTGCACTCAATAACGCGACAGTTGAGAACGGTTGTTTCAAGGTAATTCCAAGAAGCCATTTGTGGGGAATGCAGTCGTGGGGACACATTGCACGTCAGCAAGGTGCAGAACTCACCGATCGGAAGGAAGTCGCGGAACAACAGATGGATGTTCCACTTTCTGCGGGAAGTGCTCTATTTTTTCATAGTTTAATGGTACATGGTTCGGGCCCAAATGCTACGTCTAATTCTCGGAACACGGCACTATATGCCTACTTCTCACCGGAAGTCCGGTACGTCCCAAAAGATGGGAAGCCAGGGGAGAAAACATTTCCCGTTGTTGCTGGACTCGATGGCAAAACGGAACTGACGCTTGTTGCCCAAACGTAGAGGATTTTCGTATCCAACACCTTGCGCTCGCTGACGTTGGCGGGTAGCACTTGAAATATCACAGGGAAACCGTTGCGGATACCGGTGAGAGGGAGTCCATGCCCATAGACCGATCCGTGATACCCGCTTTTCGACCAGATGGCAGTTTTATCAACATTTCGCAAGTTTTTGGGAAGATGACCCTTGAGGCGATCCTTGGGATGCCAGACGGGACCCGCAGCTTTGAAGAGGCTTTTATCTTCATAAACGACTTCTTGAAGAAATCCGGCTTCTCTGGTGAACGCTTGGAATTTTGGGGGCAATGTTTTATATCTGCGTCCGAGCAGAGCGTCACGTGTGTCGAACACGCCGGGAATCGACACCGTTCAAGCCAGAGTGGATGATGAAATAAGTAATCCTGTTGTGCCCGCATAGCCGTGATCCCCTTGAGGGTCATAACAGCGTAAAAGATGATCAGCGAAGCATCAGAATATGTCTCGGGTCTTCCTCTTTGAGAAATTTTTTTTCGGGAGCTAGAAACGCGTCTAATGATAAAAAAAGCAATCTGATAGACTCCCTACTGTCAGGATATTGCATGGGTGTCTGCTTCAATTTATTTGCTATAAAATGAAAGAATACCCAGTATCCTGATTTTTGACAACTTTTATTTATCAAACACCCTCAATTTTAACTATAGGAGTGGGCATTCCTCCCTGCCTAAAGGCGAGCGGTCTCCTGCCCGAAGATTGATGAATTGCACATTAGCAGAACTTCGGGCACATCCGAAGTCGGTCGAAATTCAGCAGTACCTCTCAGACAAACTGAGCGAGAAACGCTATCGGCATGTCCTCTCTGTACAAGAGATGAGTGTTGACTTAGCACGTGCTCATCGAGCTAACGTCTGGCATGCTAACCTCGCTGCGCTTTTGCATGATAGTGCAAAATGGATGAGTACTCAAGAATTACGCAGCGAAATAAAACGCTATGAAATTCGTCTCGATCCGGTTGAAGAGCGAAATCCATCTCTTTTGCATCCATTCATTGGCGTAAAAACTGCAATAGAGGAGTTTGCTGTAACAGAACTTGAAATCCTTGAAGCTATTCGGAACCATACGACAGGTAGTCCATCGATGGGTATTATTGCACAGATATTATATGTTGCGGACTTTGCAGAGCCAACACGGACCCATAAGGAGGTCGATGTCGTGCGGGAGTTAGCCTATACAGATTTGAACCGAGCAGTGCATCATGTGGCACGGACAGAAATTGTGTATCTTTTAGAAAAAGGGGTGTTGATTCACCCGAATACGCTTCACACCTATAACCGGACGTTAGCAGGTGGCGAGATTTAAGAAATGATACGGGTTTCGCGCACGACCGCACGAGGCATAATTACATCAAAAGCTAAGTATGAGACGTGGGAGTGAGTTGTGTTTTCTGCATAGTAACGCAGACTGAGCTCATAATGAAATAGACAGGTTTTGCTTCGGTGCTTCTCTGACTCTTGATGAATGATCCTCAAATCTCAAACCCTCGTCGTTTAACCGCAAGGAAAATAAGAAAGAAGGAATCACGATGGGAACCGAAAAGAATACGTTAGACCTGGTGAAAGCTGCGGCCTCTGCAGCGATGAGCCGACGTGCACAGGACGGAGTCATTCTCGATCTACGGGAACTTGATGGCTTCACAGATTTTTTTGCAATCTTCAGTGGTGCCTCTGATATTCAAGTAGAAGGTATATCACAAGCCGTTATTGAGGAACTCGAGACGAACTGGGAACAGCGTCCTTGGCATCAGGAGGGTGAACGCAAAACAGATTGGATTCTGTTAGACTATGTGGACTTTGTCGTACACGTTTTTCTTTCCGATAGACGCTCCTACTATAACCTTGAACGCTTGTGGGCTGAGGCAAACCGTATTGAATTGCCAGAATTAACGATGCCTATCCACCAAGGAACATGGGAGGAGGAGATGGATCCTGATGGTGCATTGGTTTTTGGTGAGCAGGAGAAGAGGACATCAAAAGGATAGGATCGTCTTGACGAGATGAATCGCTAAGAATTTGAAGTAGAGAAAACAGGGAAGATCGCTTAGGTAGATTAATCGATGGGAAAAAGAAGAACTGTGACGTTATCTGTGCCACCGCAATCGAGTGCTCTGTTGACGAGGTTTTCTGCCGCCTCTTCAATATTGCAGGCAGCCTTGATAATCTCAGCAATCTCATCGTCGTCGACAATCATGTCGTGTAAGCCATCGGTACAGGCGAGAACGATGTCCCCTGAAATAAGCGGGTATGCATCAGCACAGACAGTGACAGTGGGTATCAAACCGATAGCCTGTGTAATTATATTTCGTTTTTCATGAACACGGCTTTCTTTGGAAGTTATTTCACCCTTTTCGACCATCTTTTGGACGAACGTATCATCTCTTGTTATCTGTGTCATCTTTCCATCGCGTAAGACGTAGAGCCGGCTATCCCCGACATGGACATAGGTGAGATAACTGAAGGTAACAAATCCTGCGATGAGGGTTGTGCCCATGCCGCGAGCTTTGCCGTTGTTCTCGGCAGTGTTGTAGATACGCTGATTCGCTTCTTCCGCGAGTTCGGTCAAGATTGAGAGCCTTTTCATGGGACCTAAGTCGATCTGCATGGATACTTGGGTTTTCGCCCACTCCTGAATGATCTCAAGAGCGATCAGACTCGCGACATCTCCGCTTTCATGCCCGCTCATACCATCAGCAATGGCGAATAGCTGAAGTTGCGTGTCAAAGTAATATCGGTCTTCGTTTTTTTCACGAAATTTACCTGTATCTGTTTTAGCTGCAAACTGCATTTTTCTATCGCCCATGTCGTCTGTCGTTAGGAATACAAATAGGCTTATGTGTGATTGTTTGGGAAGGCACCAGATTCATTTAGGAAAACCACATATTCCCTTTAAAGGGTCAACTGCTATAGAAAAACGATACAAGTAAATTTTGGTTTCAAAATTCGCAGTTAAGTCTGAAAAAAAGAGTATATTGGATTGATCATTCCAATTGTATGATATATTAACCTTAGTTGCCAGTTCTGTAGCATAATCTGTTAGGTTGTGCAGCTTCACAACGAAAATCACACGGAATATACCAAACTTTTCGCAAAAATGAAGGATTTTCGCTGAAAACAGGTGTTCGTAGCTCTGAAATCTTATAGGTAGCAAGTTGAGTTATATGGATATGGATGTCCTGAGTTTCAACTATGCTAAAGTGAAACGAATGCATCACACTAATAAATCACCTAAACTGCCAATTAGAAGAATTTCTGATTTTTTCAAGTAGAAATAACTCTTATATCTCAGTAATCATTTCGTCGAAATTTAAGCATTTACCATCGATAAAGTAGACATGGAAATAGAAAGATTATCCGCGAGACCAAAACACCATTTCTTCGGATACTACGGCATTAATCCGTGGGATAGCACGACAAGGTATCATCTCGCATTGGAGACAGATTTTCATACGCACCGTCCTCTGCCCGAAGATGTGGCAACAGTTGGATTGATTCATCGCGAAACCCACGAATTTATTCCACACGCGAAGACCTCCGCTTTTAACCTCCAACAGGGCAGTATGCTGCACTGGATAAACTGCAGCGAGAACAGCGTGCACAATACTGTCTGTGCGGAATTCACATTTAACGCTTGGGAAGATGGCAACCTTGTATCGCGTGCTTTAAATCCAGGAACGGGTGCCACCCGAACAATTCAGGGGGCGATCGCTGCTGTGTCACCGGCTGCCCCACTCGCGATTGGGCTCAACTACGGACGGATGTCCCACTGCCGTGCTGTCGTTGGTTACGCTATACACACTGAATCCAGTGAGGTTATAGCACAACCGGAGGATGACGGTTTATATCAACTCAACCTCCAAGATGGAAGTTCGAAACTTGTCCTCTCTATCGCCGATGTCATCCGAGCAAGCGGAGACAAACGGATGATAGGTGAACGGACCTGGTTCAATCATGTTCTGTTTAATACAGATGGGACACGACTTCTATTTTTTTGCCGAGTCCGTCGGGAAACAGGAGGGCACTATACTTCACTCTGGACAGTAAATCCCGACGGCTCCGATTTGGAAATGCAAATTCCATTCGACTATCGAGTGTCTCATTTCGACTGGCGGACCCCGACGCGGATTCTTGTTTCTTCAGACATATCCGGTGAAATGGGGTTCGTTGAATTTACAGATGGGGGCCGTGATTTC
Organism: Candidatus Poribacteria bacterium; assembly: GCA_007571305.1. Lineage (GTDB taxonomy): Bacteria > Poribacteria > WGA-4E > WGA-4E > WGA-3G > WGA-3G. Next base: position 51,632 of record RKRR01000026.1, read on the forward strand.
ACGCTGATCGGACGCGGTGTCCTACCGAGGGATGGACACGCTTCATTCTCACCAGACCGCGAATGGTTGCTTTGTGATACCTATCCGCGTGGTCCAGAACGTTTGGCACAACTTATGGTTTACAATATCGCTGAAAACCGAAAAATTGTTTTGGGCGAATTTCATCACGAGGAACAGTTTGTTGGAGATATCCGATGTGATTTGCATCCGCGTTGGGCACCCGATGGAAAAACGATTACCTTCGACTCAGTTCATGAAGGCTCTCGACAGATATATCTCGTGGAGGCACCATGCCCATGTCCATAGAAGTTCGTGGGATAATGAAGTAAGTTTGTAAATCTTATAAGAGTTTTTCTACGATCAGGTTTCCGCCGTACGATCTATTACATTACGTCAATAAAAGGAAAGATGGAGCCCCAATTTTCTAACCCTTCAACCACACCTGTCCGCCCGTAAGCGTAGCGGATGGCGATCTTCGGAAAGACACTTCAAAGATGAAACCTAGGTTGTTCAACCGCAAGGTAAAATTAAAAAGATGTTGCGAGATGATTGTTCTCATGAAAAAATTGGACGGTTGCCAAGTATTGTAAGATGTCCTTTCGCGAATGTTAAGGAGCATCGCGAGGCGGTGGTCTTGACAACGGCTCCGGCATGGAAGGCCGTTAATGGCATCGACATAAATACACACCACCCTATCTACGTTGACGGTAACACGCAGGCAGATATGGCTGCGCTGGCGGAGGCGTGTAAAGGGAAAGTCGTTTATGGTATTGGTGGCGGGTTAGCCATTGATACTGCCAAATATGTCGCAGCTGCAAAAGGGTTACCACTTGTTGCACTGCCTACCGTTCTATCAACTGATGCTTTTCTGACAGATGCGACTGGCGTTAGAGAAAATGGGTGTGTCCGTTATCTTCCATCAAAAGCACCTGACACTGTTATTGTAGATATGGATGTCTTGTGTAACGCCCCTGTCTCAATGCGGGCAAGCGGTGCGGCGGATGTCCTATCGATCGCAACAGCACTCTGGGATTGGCAAGAAGCGGAGAAAATGGGCGCCAATCCATCAGACCAACAACTGACATCGCACGTTGTCGACATAGCAGGTACCCTTCTCCAAACGCTTCTGGATAACGCACGGGAAATCGGTAGCGGCACCCCAACTGGCTTGAAACTTCTCCTCGATCTGCTCTGTATGGAGGTCCAACTTTGCTATCAATGCGGACATAGTCGTGTTGAAGAGGGAAGTGAGCATTACTTTGTCTATGCAATTGAGAACCATTTGACGCCGGCTGAAGAGAGATTGTCCGGTAGCGAAACTGCAAACGGTGGACCACTTTTACACGGGGAGTTGGTAGGACTCGGTATCCTATTAATGGCTGTGTTGCAATCGCAACCTTGGACGCAGTACCGGCACGCATTAGAGTGTTTGCGGATCAACTATCTTCCATCGGCTGTTGCCCGTGATGCGATTGCTGAAACACTCATCAATCTATCCGATTACGTCGCGCAACACCAACTCCCATATACCGTCGCTACAACTTTACGAATCACTCCTGATATTGCCGAACGGACGATACAAACCATATTAGATTAAGATAGAGGACATGGAGAAAGAAAACGAAGAAATGACATTAAAAACGCAAATTTTCGAACTGCACGAGCAGGCACTTGTGATAGATTCACATAACGATGCAATCGTGGCACACATCCGCCGAGGCAATGTCAGTCTTACTGACGAAAACGCCCAAAATGCCACAGATCGGGTTGGCACTATCGCCTATCTACGCGGGCCCGTTCCCCTTGAAGAGGAAGCTATCGGCATCCAGCTCAACATACCGAAAATGCGGCAGGGAGGCATTAATGCGGCATTTTTTGCTGTTGACGTGACACGCGCGTGGAAAAATCACCTCGCGTATGCGTTAGATGCCTTTGGCTGGTTCGAGGCAGAAGTGACAGCAAATGCCAATGACATTTGTATCGCACGGAAGGCAAGCGACATTCGTGAAGCGAAGGCATCTGGCAAACTTGCCGCAATTCTTGTCATTGAGAATAGCGAGGCCGTCGAGCGCAGCCTTAATATTCTTCGCTCGCTGCATACGCTTGGGGTTCGCTCAATTGGATTGACACATAACCTGAATACATGGGCATCGACAGGAAATGACGAAGAGGACCTGGGTGGCGGTTTGACGCGATTCGGCATGGCATTAGTCAAGGAGATGAATCGCCTCGGAATGCTTGTGGATGTCTCTCATATTAGTGAACGTGGATTTTGGGATGTTCTGGAGATATCGGAACACCCTGTCATTGCGTCTCATAGCAATTGCAAAACGTTGTGTCGGCACTCGCGGAACCTGAGCAATGAGCAACTGAAAGCTTTAGCGGCTAACGGAGGGGTTGTCGGCATCACTTTTGTTCCGGGGTTTATCACCGCCGATGGGTGGACGAAGATGCCTCCTTTGGCACAACTACTCAATCACTTCGCCTACGCAATTGACATCGCCGGGATCGATCATGTCGGCATCGGATCAGACTTTGATGGGGGTGGCGATCTACTCAAGGATGCCAGTGAGTTTATCAAGATTACTGAAGGTTTAAGTGATCGTGGTTACTCTGACGAGGATATTCGGAAAGTGCTTGGAGAAAATCACCTACGGGTTTTTGAGGCGGCATGCGGATAAAGTTTTTTAATAGATTGCTCATGGACTGGGATCCACTCTGTTACGCCTAATTCCAGACCGGTTTTAGAATTTTGAGGTGTTCGGTGGAGAATGGAGCGTTACGCCAAAGTTGTGGTTTGCAAAAATGGCGCAAGTGGATTTGATCAATTCACGACAAAGACCTAACTATCGTCGTTTAACCGCGAGGGCATCGGAGATAGCGTGCCATACCTCATCTACAGTGATCTTTTTCATACAGATATTATCTTTGCATTTATCTGTGAATTGCTTGCAAGGACTGCATGGGACATCATGACGAATGGTTTGGTGCAACCCACCGAGCGGTTGAAATCGGATATGATTGCCAGGACCAAACAGGGACACAGTGGGAGTGCCGACCGCTGCGGCAATGTGCATCGGCCCGGTGTCGTTTGTGAGAAAGAGATCGCATTTTTCAATACAGGCGGCTAACTCCCGAACTTGAAGATTGCCGGCAAACCGAACGGCACGCGCGTCCATCAGGTTTGAGACAGTGTCCACGAGTTTTGATTCCTTTTGTCCGCCGAAAATCAGCACCTCGGCGTTGAAACGGTCGACCAGCCTGTCCCCAATAGCCGCGAAGCGTTCAGGCATCCATTCGCGCAGCTTCCACCCTGCCCCCGGAAAAATCCCTACTTTTAAACCTCCTCGCGTAACGCCTGCAGTGTCAAATCGCTGGGAGACATCTGTACGCTCAGACTCAGCAAGAAACAGTTCCAGTCTTTGATCTACCGCTGGAATTCCAGCGGCATGCAACAGGTCAAAGTAGTGTGCTGTAACGTGCTTGTTACCTCGCTCAAGGACTCGGACAGTACAGAGCGAGCCTTTACCGATACGCTCAGTAGCACCGCTGAAATACATCAGCAACGCAGTGCGAAATTTTCGCTGAAGGTCAATCGTCAACGTGAATTTACGTTCACGCAGGACTCGGACAGTCCGCAACATCTCACCTGTATCCTTGTCTTTAGCGAATCGATCAAATGTAATTATCTCATCAAGATGTGGATTTTCTCGAAGGACATCCGCCGACTGTTTTCCTACGAGCATAGCAATATACGCATCTGGCAAATGCGCGCGGACGGCTCGAATAGCCGGTGTTGTAAGCACGATGTCGCCAAGAGAACTGAGGCGAATGAGCAGTATTTTTTGAGAAGCCATCTACTCAATCGACGATCCGCTTTTCAAGACTGTTTAACGCCCCTTCAACCAACACCTCTATATCTAACCCCGATTCTGCTTCAGCTAAATCGGCAAGTGATGCGCGGGTAGCGGGGTGCTTAGGGACAAAGAGTGAACAACAATCTTGGTGTGGACGTGTGGATACGTCAAAAGTCCCGATCCGTTGTGCCTTTTCGATAATTTCAGCTTTGTCCTCGCCGATAAGCGGACGCAGAATTGGGGTATCGGCGATCGCTTCAATGGTTCTGAGGTTTGTTAGGGTTTGGGATGCGACTTGTGCGAGGCTTTCACCAGTGACGAGTGCTTCTGCAGTTTCCATAGCCGCAACACGCTGCGCGATGCGTGTCATCATCCGCCGATACAACAGGACCCGGAAGGGGGTCGGTGTTGCAGCGACGATAAGCTGTTGGAGTTCAGCAAACGGGACGAGATAGACAGTACTGCGATAATTCGACACCGCTAAAATCTGAGCAAGTTCCATCACTTTTTCCAAGGAGGCTTTATCGGTATACGGATAACTATAAAAATGAATAAAAACGGCTTTCGCGCCACGTTTTATCATCTGCCACGCGGCGACGGGAGAGTCAATCCCACCGGACAACATGACGAGCACCTTACCACTCACACCCACTGGCAATCCGCCAATCCCTGGAATCTTCTCAGTGGAGATATATGCCGCATTGTGTGTTATTTTGACCCAACAAACCAAATCGGGATTATGCATATCGGCACGCGTGCCTGTTTCGGTAACGAGATACCCACCGACCTCTGCACTCACTTGCGGAGAGGTGAGTGGAAAGGTTTTATCTGTCCGTCGTGTCTCAACTTTAAAGGACTCATAACAATCATCTTGAATTTGCTGTAGGGCTGCCTCTTTAATAGCAGCGATGTCTCTCTCGGTACGACAGGCAAACTCAAAATGGGCGATCCCCATAACTTGCCGCAGACACCTCTTAACCTCAGTGATGTCGGCATTCTGGCCAAGGTGTACGAGAATCCTATCGTGAAGTCGCTCTACTTCTGCATATCCTGTGCCGCGCAGAGAGAGTTTGATGTTATTCACGAGCCGTTTCTCAAAAAACACCCTATTTTTTCCTTTGAGTCCAACTTCGGCGTAATGAACAGTAAATAATTCTTCCATCTTTTAATTAATTGCTTCTGGGCTGCCCTCCATTTCATTACAGGCAGGTTTCTGGTTATAGTAGATTCCGTAATTATTTATACATTTGTAGCGGCGTGTGGACTCTGAAGTTATATGTATCTGATGGCACAGCCTAACAGGCTATGCTACAAGTGTAAATTTATTTTCGGATTCTACTATAATTCGGGACTGGTCTGAGCGTTTGTACATTTTTTTCCCGTTGCTTACGAAGCCCGAACCGCATCTGTCAAACGAAAGTGAAGTTTTGCCACATCTCCTAACGCCTCACTCCCGTGCAGTGCGACAAATTTCCTACCTGCTTCTACGACCTGATACGAACCTCTTGGTAGACACATCCCATGTTCTTCGGACAGCATTTCCATTCTGTTCAGAAAGGTATTGCGAGCGATGATTGAGGCGGCAGCGACGGCAATGTCTCGTTCTGCTTTTGGAACCTGCAATATTTTCATTTCTAAAGGTCTACGACCGGAAAATCTGCTTTGAGGTGGAGCGGAAGTTCTGTATTGTGATTGCGTTCCACTGTTCGTTCGGTGATGCAATTGCTGCGTAATGAGATCGTCTTTAGAAAACCTGTCAACAAGCACGTGTTTCGCGCCTACCCGAGTCGCTAAGGTCTGAATAGTTTCTGCATGGAGCGATGCCAGAAAGTGATTTAGGTTTTGTCCGCGCCTACAGAACTCCTTATAGAGAGAGTTATACTCATTGGGCATTCTTTCCACAACAACGATATGCCGTTCATAGCGAGTGCACATTAATTCGGCAAGATCACGGATACGGCGATTTGACAGGGTTTTCCCATCAGCAATGCCTAAATCAGCGAGGGTTTCTCGACAGTCTGCATCTACATAAACGGCTGCGACGACGAGGGGACCAAAATAATCACCCTTCCCTGCTTCGTCCGTGCCGATCCATGTGTGCCAATTGTGTATTGCATTCATTTCGTTTGCTGGATTCTATGTCTTGTGTTTCTGCGTTGGTCATGTTCTCATACCGAATTCCGAAGCACTGCGAATTCGGCAACCTGCTCACCTACGGCTTTGACACGCGCAGTTAATTCAGCATCGTGTAAGTTACCCTCTGCATCAAACGCCTCAGATGAATTTGGAATTGATACGTCATTTGGAACAACCCAGGCGTGAAGGGCAGTGCCTACCGTCCGCAACATAGAAAGCGCATTCACCGCGCCCATGCGTCCGCCTGATACACCGATGAGCCCGATCACTTTATTTTCAAATTCATCAAATCCCATCAAATCGAGTGCGCTTTTAAGGACACCGCTGAAACTACCGTGGTATTCAGGCGATCCGAGAAGTATACCGTGTGCGCGTTTCACCTTTTCCCGCAACTTGAAAACGCCAGGCGGATAGTCACTTTCGCTCGCGACAGAGCCTTGAAAGACAAGGTTGTATTCGCCGAGCTCAAGCAACTCAACCTCAGCACCCGCATCTTTGGCGGCAGAGAGTGCAATTTGGAGTGCAGCATGCGTTGAGCTACCCTGTCGGAGACTCCCACAGATGGCAACAATATGGATGGATCGGTCATCGGTACTCTTCATTTCGGCATCCCTTTCAGAGAAAATAGATAAAGCAATCTTCGTCAATTCAGGATTACTTATTTAAATCCATTGAAGTGCTTTTTAGCATACCACAAAAACAAAGGTATGTCAAAGGACTTTTATGGTATAACCGAAGTTGTGACCTCTATGATTTCATATCCGCGAGCTCCCTTGTTCACCGAGCATCCTTATAGAAAATACGCGTGTGTAGATTTTCCTTGACATATTTAAGTTCTTTTTTGTATCATATCTCTATGAGTTAAAATGCAAGTCTCTATTTTATCTAAAGTTTGGACAATATTATGATTTTCAAGCTGCCTTGTCGAAAGGCAGCGTGGTATCTTGTTGAAAAAGGGGTGTAATATTCTGCGAGTTTGTATTT